>NZ_CAXTBM010000012.1:6651-122092 GCF_964242765.1 uncultured Hymenobacter sp. | reverse complement strand
CCATAACAAAAGAAATATACGTCCTTCTTCTGTCCGTCATCTCTAGACCACCTCACTTTTCTACAAGTTCTTCACGTCCGTTTTCGTTTGGCAGTTGCAAAGCGACGTCCCCAGGATGCTGTCCTCTTTGAGAGGAAATAAAATAGCGTAGTCCAGTTCCTTGAATAATGAGCGATATAGCCTCCCGCACAGACCTGACATTCTGTGAAAATACCCAATCACTTAAGAGTATAGCAGTTAAAAGACGTGGGTGGTTCAAGAATTTGTATTCATCAAGGCTTGCAAGCACTTGAAGCCGATCGATAAGGGAAGGCAACTCTCCTTTGCTATAACATCCAGCAAAAAACCTAGTCACATTGAGCCAGTGGAAATCTTTTGCAATAGCGTCGAATATATCAGGTTTCGTACCGGGTTTTACGTCGCCGGCTGGAGAGTAGGCAGCAGACTCGTACAAATACTTTGCTGCGAAAAATTCTCTCAATGGCTGAACTTCAAATTCGTAAGTACCTTGTACACGAGAAACTAATGCCACTACTCTCTCAACCATACCACTGAGTAATTTCTCGGCTAAGTCTTCGTTTCTGCCTTCTTTCTGCAAGTATTTTATTAACAGTTTCTTCAGGTTTTCAGTCGAGATGCTGCCATTGCCCTTTTTTAGCTGAGTCTCTGAATGTAAAAACCAAGCGACGTATTGATGGAGCTCGATAATTAAGTCTCTATGGTCACGTATGATTGGACTTTTTTCAGATTCTCTACTGAAAAACAACTCTACATACTGCTCGTAGAGAGACGTTCTTTTATCAGGAAGAGAAGCTCCTCGACTCCTGATAAGCCCTAGCAAAATAGAGAGTTGCATGGGGTTTCTGGCGAGTTCTTTAATGTGGGGCTCGTCTAGCTTATGCCTCAAGATATTCCTGATGTCAGCCTTCTCCTTGCCTTCTAAGTGCCTGGATTTCATCCACTTTTCAGCATAATTATTAATTAACGGCTTGGTAAGTGATCCTAACCGAAAATAGGTGAAGGAATCTCTCGGCATGCCCGGCGAGTTGGCAAAAGCAGCAGGGCGGCTCGTTACAACCGTCTGCAAGGAAGCAGCCATTTCTTTTAGCTTCTTTGTGCCTCGAACTATCTCATCGACAACATCTTTGCGTTGTGAAATTTCAGCAACTTCGTCTAGACCGTCAAAAAGCAACAGTATTGAACTAGTTCTAGCAATGGCATGAAAATCGGTTGTATTAAAATCAGCGTTCCCGGAATAGTAGCCAATCAAGAAGACTAAAAAGGACTCTAGATTCTTTTGCCATTTATCCGGGACTTGTAGTTCGTTTGTGGCATCAAATGGGTGTTTCTTAGAGAGCCAAGTAGCCAAATCCCGCAAATCTACCTTAATGGGCAAATACATCTTGCCGTTCTTGTGGCTTTCTTCTACTTTGGATAGCTCGTCGTCTTTCTCAAGCAGCCGCATTCTGTAAACTTGGGCAACATACTGGGTTATAGTAGACTTGCCTTGCCCAGGTGCTCCCTCTAGTACAATAGAAGGGAATAAGCGTTGCGCCATCTCACCAAGAATCATAGTAGAAGCGCCTACTTCAGCTTCTGAAAGGAACCCTTCCTCGTCCATTATTGGTGCGCGCCTAGCGTGACCAAAGCTGCGATATGAATACCTCCGCATTTCTGGCGTTGATTCAACTAAAGGAACGTCAATAAACAGATCAAGCAACTTGTTTTGTAACTCAACCTGTTTGAACTTAACTTCCTCGTCAGCAAGAAATTGCTCTACTAAAAAGCTTTTGATAGTGCTTATTCTACGCTCTTTGTGCTCTCCCATGCCGTTTTCGATCAAACTGCGCATGATATCTGGACCGGTCATGACCTGAGGATAACTCCACTTGACGTTCCAAGCATCATCCAACCTTCGGTTGATGTCGTTTCTCCACCACACAAAAGCAGGGCAGGGCATGTGCAGTTTGAGCAAAGCGGCTACCTTATCAATGGAACCACTACCAGGATGTGCAGTTCCAGGAACATTTGTGATTAAGATAAACTGCTTGACTCCTTGAGGGATTAGCTTGCCGATTTTCTTGGCTTCTCCTTTTAGAATGTCTTCAAGCCATGCATGTGCATCAGTTACGGCCAGAGGTTTTCTTACAAATTTGATTTGGTAAACTATTGTTTCTTCTTGGGAATCAATAGAATGTCTGACTTTAGCAAGAGATTGTACGAATCTAATTGAAGTAGCATCGCGTCCACCGTCTGGCTGAGCAACTGGAAAGCATTGAACATTCGGGTGCTCTCTGATTAACAAAGCCTGCGCTAGGTGTTGGAACTCTTCAGGGCCAAGATTTTCCAGTTGATAGTCCATGGTTGGTCGTGAGGTCGAAGCTAAGATGTAGGTTTGGGAGCGATATGTTTGGTCAAGCCTTTGACGTTAGGTTAGGAAAGCCACGACTAGTGCGAAGTAAGCTATTACTTTCTTCTGCACAGCGGCGGTGGTATAAAGCGAGGTGATTGCCTTTTCTCGCTCTGCTTCAATAGACGCTTAAGAAATGCGTGAGATGACTTTTGGAAAGTTGAATTATTGAACCTTATCACCTCGCTTTATACCACCGCCAAAAGACGGACAAGACACTACAAACTCTGACCAATGGCGTACATTGATTTCTTAGAAAATATTACTGCCAAAGTCGATTCGCTGGTTAACGAAATATCAGCCGAATATAACTTCGACTTAGGCCCTGAATTTGAAATAGTCTTTTGTAGGGTTCTAAGATTTCTGCTACCTAGCAAGTATGGTATCTGCCGAGGCTTTATTGTTTCAAAAGATGGTCAGATTGCAGGGGACGACATCATTATCTACGACCAAGAACGGTTTCCTACGCTTCGCTTGCTAGAAAATAATAGGTTTGACCAGAAACAAAAAATCCCTGTCGAGGCCGTCTACGCTTACATAGAAGCAAAGCATACCTTATGTATAGAAGGCGACGGTGGTCAAAGCTTGTCGAAGGCTATGAATCAAGCAGCGGCAGTCAAGCGTTTACCTAGGGAGCGGGTGCCATTTAATCAAGTAACGCCCCAGATGTCAATAAATGGACTAAGTATAAAGAGGGCTGATGGTTGGCCTAGCTGTCATAATCCTCTCTACACCGCTATCATATCTAGGCACGTGAGATTGAAGGAGAAGGGTGGCGTCAGTGAGGTAGATTCCTTTTTACCCCACCTCAAACTTTACTGTGGAGAAACTGCATACCACGCGAACAACCCCGATTTGATTATAGCAGGCGCAAATGCTGTAGTGTTACCTGCTGTTAAGAACAGCTTCAAGTCGCCTTTCTCGATAGAAGCCCTAACCCATCTGGAAGCCATTAAATCAGATGGTCAAGCTTTCGCAGTCGGTCTGCTGAGCATGATGTATGCATTTGATTCGATTGTCTTAGGTACTATCCACTGGCCCACCATTTTAGCTTCCGGCCTTGGTATACCCCTGACCGATGGAGGTGTAGATACTTATGCTAATCCAATAAATTAATGACAAGGCACCTCTGGGCAGACAGGTAGATGCAGAATTCGTTAAGCCGGTCGCAGGTGAATTCATTTCAACGGGTGCCAGCAGCGGTGCAGAACGGTACAGTAACACTACCTGCGGCTGCCACAGTGGCGACCGCGCCGCCGACAAGCTAAAGAACTCATAACCCAGGAACAATGAAATACTCTTCCTCCGACGACGAAGCCGAAGTGCTGCCCAATCTATTGGGGCTGTCGTCATTGGAGGAAGTGCAGCAGGTCGAAACCGAAGGCTTCCTCCTTGCCGAGCAGAGCTTGCTGGATGAGCTGCGCGAAGACGAGCTATTTGACGTCGCCTACATTCGGGAAATTCATCGGCGCGCCCTTGGCCGGGTCTACAGCTTCGCAGGGTGCTACCGCACCGTTAATCTTTCCAAAGATGGGTTCACTTTTCCGGCTGCTATGCACTTGCCCCAAAGCATGGCAGATTTCGAACGAAGCATGCTACGGCCATTGCCCGACACTTGGCCCGATGCCGCTTCGCTGGCCCGCGACGTGGCCCGCGTCCACGCCGAACTGCTGTTCATTCATCCGTTTCGGGAAGGCAACGGCCGCACCGCCCGCGTGTTGGCTAACCTCATGGCCTACAAAAACGGCTCGACCAGCTTCCAGTGGGAAGCATTGGCCGAGCCTGAAAGATTTAACCTGTATGTGCGGGCAGTGCAAGCTGCCGGGCGGCTCAATTACGAGCCAATGGAGGCAGTTATCGCAAGCGTGTTGCCCCCGACTCCTTAGCCGAAGCGCCCACTGTGCTACGCAGCCGCTTTTCATCGGCTCTGATGCCTTCCACGCGAGCCGAGCCCACGGCATTACGCACCAACATTTGCTGACGCTCCGCACCATCCTGCAGGTGTGGGTAACGGTCTACGATTCGTTTACCGGTAGCTTTCATAATCATTGGGGTTTCTGCATTTCTATAACAAAGTACGCATAATTATCATTCCTGGCCACCGTAGGTGGAAGTAAACGAACAAACAGTTCGTCATGCCGAGCGTAATCGAAGCACCTCTACTGTGGTAGTAATTAATGTTACTGCAACCAAGCAGAAGAGGAGACACTAAAGAGCCAAATGTTCTTTTGTCGGCACCTTACTACTTCGCACAGCTCACAATGGGTTCTATGGGTACAGACATGTATTTTGGGCTTTGGCAAGCGCTATAATAGCCACTAAGCAAACGAAAGGATGAGGCGTTGCCACCCTAGTGACGGCTCTTATTCGGACATCTTGTAGCAGCGAAGGCTAAAGGTAGGATAAGATGCTCTAGGCAGGTTCAAAAAGCTAGGACCAAAAAACGAAGTGGCTATTCTTTTTTGAACCGTCTTATTGAACCGCGCCTGCGAGAGTATTTGGCTTAATCACCTGCAAACAATAGTAGGACCTGAAACCAATGATATTTTGAGCTTTTACTAAGTCCTCAAACTGTCCGTTTTTACTAAACCACCTCATATACTAACAAACGTTCTAAGCAATTAGTGGCGCTTGGTAGCAGCAGGATCTAGGGTAAAGGTCAAGCTAACCTGATTATGCAGAACTACTATTGCTCGACTATAGGAATCCAGGCATGCCAAGCTTTAGGTTAAGTACTTGCTCTTAAAAGCAGGGTTGTAGTTAGTACTTAAGTTATATTATATAAAAAATTGGTTATTTGCGGCTATGAAATCAGTTTACATTTTCTTGTTTGCTTGTTTGCCACTTGTTGCTTTCACTTGTGCGGATTGGACAACGTTCTCAATAGATGATCAATTCGCCGTACAAATGCCAAGCCAGCCCAAAGAAACGGATCTGGGTAAGGCAAGCACCAAAATTCCTCAAACCATAAAGGTGTTTAGTGCTCAGGACGCCGCCGGAACATACATGCTCATGCGGCTCGCGGCCACAGACCCACAAGCGAACATGCAGAGTGAGAGTAGTCGAACTGCCTTTTATGATGGCCTGATTAATGGACTGTTGAGAGGGCAAAATGGGGTCCTCTTGTCCCGCACAACTTTCTCAACTGCTGGTGGTGAAGGGGTAGACGTCAAATACAGAGGGCTTGACAAAGGCACTGGCAAAATGGGGATTAAGTATAGCCGAACGCTGGTACTAGGAGCAGTGGCCTATTCCTTAAGCTTCTATTCGCAGGATAGGCAAGATACGACGGGCATTTCAGGCAGTGAGTCGCGTAAAAAGTTCTTTGAATCAATTGTAGCCAAACCTGCCTCTGTGCCAAAAAAATAGGTAGGTGATTGTAGCAGGCTTATAGGTAACCACGTGACCTTGCAAATTTGCAACAAAAGCAATGTGCCGTCTTACTATATAGGTACTAGAAACCTCAGCGTACTCATATAGCTAACCTTTAGCTGTTCAGGAGGCATAAAGTGAGTGATAGAACGACTTATACTTTGGGTAGCAAGTACACCCATTGTAACCTGAACATGTAAAACCCCTCTCTACTGCATGTAGAGAGGAGTTGTGGCAGCCCCGGCGAGAGTTGAACTCCTGTTCCACTTCTTGAGTACAGGACCTGTAATCATGTCTTAAAATGTCAGATAACAGGACGTTGATTTTGTAGACGGCACCTTGAGACAAGCTGCTACAGTCTAGCTGCTCTAAATAACAAGTAGCTAACACCTAACTATCCATCCACGAAAACGCTCCAATAACCGGACGGACAAGCCACTTGTCTTGTCCTGGAATAAGTTGACAGTTTTTCATCCTTAAACTTGTTCTTATGCAGGCTGGGCAAGATCGCTTTGTTGTGACCTAACGTTTATGAGTCAATCAACTTCTGATGAATTACTGCGGGCCCATCTGCTCGCCCGGGTACCACTAACCGATACGGAGTTTGCCACCTTCCGCAGCTATCTCCGGCCCCTGGCCCTGGCCCGGCATGAGCACCTGCTCCTAGCTGGTGACGTGTGCACGCACTTCGCTTTTGTCACCCACGGCTGTTTGCGCAGCTATTCCCTTACCAGCCAGGGACACGAGCACACCCTGCAATTTGCCCCCGAAGACTGGTGGATCTCCGACCTGTACAGCCTGCTCACCCGGCAGCCTAGCTCAATGAACATTGACGCGCTGGAAGATTCCCAGGGGCTGCTACTTGACCAAGCCGACCTGGAAGCTGTCTATGCCAAGTGCCCCATTTTCGAGCGCTATTTTCGGCTCCTGATGCAGAGCCGCTACGTCGTACTACAAGAGCGCGTAAACGCGGCACTAAGCCAATCAGCGGCTCAGAAATACCAGCATTTCGTGCGCAAGTACCCAACAATTGTGCAACGGGTGCCTCAACACGTGATTGCCTCCTACCTGGGCATTACGCCCGAGTCCTTAAGTCGGGTGCGGCGGCAGCTCTAGCGGCAACGACAGCAAGCAGGCTAGGCGGAAGCGGTACCTGCGCGAGGAAGTCGTCCGTGACCAGGGTTCCATTTCTTATCCTATGATAATGCCCACGGGTTGGGCTTGGGGGACCTTTGTCTTGTTCTCTCACGGTGAGAGGATCCTGACAAATGCTTGTTTTTCCGCATGAAAAGAGTTCTGTTGCCCCTCGCCTTGTTCGTTGCCTCCTTTACCGCAACCGCCCAGAAAACAGTTACCAAGCCCGCCACTAAGTCGGGCGACTCGGTAGCTCAGCATCTGAAAACTTTTGACGAGCTGGACTACGACGTGTTCAGTAATGAAAAGTGGGACCGGCTGCACGAAAGCCACGGCCAAGACATTCTGGTACACTGGCCTGACGGCCACACCACTACCGGTATTCAGCAGCACATCACCGACCTGAAGGCCATGTTCGTGTACGCCCCTGACACGCAGATCAAGCAACACCTCTTCCAGTTGGGCCAAGGCAACCTGACGTCCGTAGCCGGCGTGATGACCGGCACTTTCACCCAGCCCATGCCCACCGGCGATGGCAAGTTCATTCAGCCCACGGGCAAGAAATTCAGCTTGCCCATGTCCACCATCGGCGTGTGGAAAGACGGCGTAATGGTCGAGGAATACCTCTACTGGGACAACCAATCCTTTCTCAAGCAGCTCGGGGTGGCCCAATAAGCACGTCCTGTTGTCACTTTACCGGCCCTTATGGGCTACCTACTCTGCTTTTATGACTACTGCCCTGCTTTCGTATTCATCGCTGCCCGCCGAGCGCATTGGCGTGCACCCGCCGACCGAGCTGCCGGCGTCCATCCGCCTGGGCACTGTGCACCTAGCGGTCGCCAGCATGGCCCGCTCGTTGGAGTTTTACCAGCAGGTGCTCGGCTTTGCGCTGCTCAGCCAAGTGCCGGCCACTGAAAGCCAAGCTGCCGTAGCAGAACTCGGCGTGGCCAGTAGCCCGCACGTGTTGGTACGGCTGCAAGAGCAATTCAATGCCCGCCCGATTCCGCGGCGGGGCCGGCTCGGCATTTACCACCTGGCCGTGCTGCTGCCATCCCGCGCCGATTTAGGTTGCTTTCTGAAGCATGTACGGGCCCTAGGAGTGCCGGTAGGCTCCTCGGATCACAATTACAGCGAAGCCACCTACCTGACCGACCCCGACGGCTTTACCATCGAGGTATATCGGGACCGGCCCCGCAGCGAGTGGCAGGTGAGCGAAGAAGGTGAAATCCAGTCGGCCCTTGACCCGCTCGACGAGGCCGGGGTGCTGGAAGCAGCCGGCAAAACCCGCTGGCAGGGCCTGCCGACTGGCACCACCATCGGCCACCTGCACTTTTATACCGGCAGCCTACCCGAAGCGGCAGCCTTCTACCACCAAGCCCTGGGCTTCGACATTGCAACCTGGCGCTTGTCGGGGGCCCTGTTCGTGGGAGCTGGAGGCTACCACCACCACTTGGGTCTGAACGTGTGGGCGGCTGGTTCGCCGACCGCTACCGACGCCGATGCCCGCCTGCTGCGCTGGGAGCTATGGCTACCTGATGCCGCCTCCCGCGACGCGGCCGCTGCCCGTCTGCAAGCCGCTGGCTACGCCGTGGACCTAACCTCCGAGGGTCCGATTGCCACCGACCCCTGGGGCATCCGCGTGCTGCTGGGCGCGGAGGCGCCTTCCCAACATTGAGTTACCGGCCCTGGCTGTGGCTGGTTGTTTTTCTCTTGCTAATTCCAACTACTTCCATGACGATTGCCGCCACTACGCAGCCTCCGCTGCTTACTGATTTGCCCCTGGCCTACCGGCTAGTAAACCCGGCCCAGGCAACCGGGGCCAAACGACTCTTGCTGCTGCTGCACGGCGTGGGCGGAAACGAGCTAAACCTACTACCCGTGGGCGAGCAGCTAACCGATGCCCACAGGCTGGTGCTTTCGGTGCGGGCTCCGCTGGTATTTGGCCCCATGGGCTTTGGTTTCTACCAGGTTGATTTTTCGTCGGGCAAGCCGGTCTTCAACCAGGCCCAGCAGCTGGATGGGCGGCGCTTGCTGCTGGGCTTTATGCACGAAGCTTCCGCGAAGTATGGCATTCCGGCCGGCCAGGTGTATCTGTTAGGCTTCAGTCAGGGCGCCATCATGGCCTACGACGTGGCCCTGACTCGCCCGGCGCAGGTGCGCGGCGTGCTGGCTTTCAGCGGCCGCATGCTGATAGAATCGCGCCAGCACCACGCCCCGGCCGCCGACGTGCAGCAGGTGCACTTCTTCCTCAGCCATGGTCGCCACGATGATAAGCTGCCCGCCTTCTATGCTGACGAGGCCGTGACGTTCCTGCAAACTCTAGGCATCACCCCGCACTACAAAGCCTTCGAGGGCGGCCACGAAGTAGCGGCCAGCGGAGTAAGCGCCGCCCACCAGTGGCTGGCGCAGCAGCCCTAATGCGGCGACCAGAGTTTCCTTTCACTCATATCGACTTACCCACTTTTCACCTCAAGAAACCATGAAGAATCTCTTGTTCCCCCTACTGCTGGCCGCCACCGCACTGTCGGCTCCCGCGCAAGCCGCCAATGGCCCCACCGCCCGCAAACCTGCTACGGCCGCTGCCGCCACCGAATCCTACAAAGTGCAGCCCCAATTGAGCACGCTGGGCTGGACGGGTAAGAAAGTGGGGGGCCAGCACTCGGGCACCATCGCCCTGAAAGAAGGTGCCGTACAAGTAAAAGGCGGCCAGATTGTGGGCGGCACGTTCGTAGCCGACATGACTTCGCTGAAGAACACCGACCTGACCGATGCCGATTACAACGCCAAGCTGGTAGGCCACCTGAAATCAGACGATTTCTTTGGGGTGGAAAAGAACCCCACGGCTACGTTTGTCATTACCAGCATCAAGCCGTTGAAAGGGGATGCCAACGGCAACAATGCTACCATCACGGGCAACCTGACTATCAAGGGCAAAACCAACCCGCTCAGCTTTCCGGCCAAAGTAGGCGTGAAGAACGGCGTAGCCGCGGCTTCCGGCACCGCTAGCATCGACCGGACGAAATACAATGTCACGTTTGGCTCGACTTTGTTTGGCACTGCCGCTGACAAAGCGGTTGATGACACCTTCTGGCTGAGCTTCAACGTGATTGCTAAAGGCAACGGCGTAGCGACGCGCTAAACCATTGAGCCGCCCCGGCTTGCTCCCGTAGGAAGGACAACCGGGGCAGCCTCGGTGTTGACATCTTCCCGACCCGCTGCTTACTGCTCGCGGGCCGCAAACTGGGAGGGCCGCTGGCCGACCAGCTTGTAGAAGGTGTTGCTGAAGGAAGCCAGGCTGTTGTAGCCCACGGCGTAGGCAATTTCACTGATGGTCTGCCGGGTTTTCAGCATCAGCTCCATGGCTGCCATCATGCGCCGGAGCTTCAGGTACTGCCCGAAGGAGATGCTCAGGCACTCCTGGAACAGTCGCGACAAACTCCGCGGGCTGAAGCCGAAGTGCCGGGCCAGCCCGCTTAGCTCCAGCAGCTCGCCGATGTGCTCGTAGATGTAGCGCAGTACCGGCACCAGGCGCGGGTCTTCCGTCGTGGGCAGGGCCAGCGGCAGCGGATGGTGGCTGATGCGGGGCAGTACCAGCTTGAGATTCAGCAGAAACAGGTACGCCTCGTACTGTTCGGGGCCGTAATGTCCGTACCAGCTTTCGGTGTAGCGCAGCATCTCGTACAAGAGGTCGGTGACCGGGTAGATGCCCAGCTTGCCGAAGAAGGGATGGTCAGTGTCGCGGGCCTCGGCAAAGCACAAGCCCGTGATGATATGCTGGGGGGAATGAAACAGGACGCGGTGCGCCAGCCGGGGCGGGACGAGCACGTAGTGCCGGGCCGGCAGAAAATACGTTTTGCTGGGCGTGATGAGGTAAGCCACCCCGCTGCGCACGTACACCAGCTGGGTTTTCTGGTGCTGGTGCAGGGGATAGTTTTCCTCGCTGTGCTGCTGCACGAACATGGTTTCGGGTCGACTGTCGATGTTTTCAAGTTCAACCAGGAATTCTGTGGTCGTGAGCATGTTTTGGCAAGTTTGAACAAACTTATGACTTGTTTGCAAAAGTCGGCCTTTACCAGCACTGGTATCTTTGTGAGCGGGCGCTTATCCGCGCGCCAGGCTGATCAGGCACATCCCGCGAAGGCCTGCATAGCCCATTTGGGCGGCGCCATCCGGAATCCCCATCTCTTATCCTAACCCAAAATTCCCATGAAGATTACTGCTGCGGTCGTCAAAGAAAAAGGTGGCTCGTTTCTGCTCGAAGAAATGGAGCTCGACCAGCCCCAACCCCAGGAAGTGCTCGTGCGCATCGTGGCCACCGGCATCTGCCACACCGATATGGTGATTCGCAACCAGCAGATGCCTGCCCCGCTGCCCATGGTGCTCGGCCACGAAGGCGCCGGCGTGGTGGAAGCTGTGGGCAATGAAGTAACCGAGGTGGCCGTGGGCGACCATGTGGTGCTCACCTTTGGCTACTGCGGCAAGTGCAGCAGCTGCCGCGAAGGCTTCCCGACCTACTGTGAGCACATGCTGGAGCACAACTTTGCCGGCAGCCGCCCCGATGGTAGCCACCGTATCCACCAGCACAGCACGCCGGACTTGCACGACAGCTTCTTCTCGCAGTCGTCGTTTGCCACCTACGCCATTGCCCACGAAAACAACACCATCAAGGTGCCCAAGGACGTGCCGCTGGAGCTGCTTGGGCCGTTGGGCTGCGGCATTCAAACCGGGGCCGGCGCCATCCTGAACAGCTTGAACGTGCCCTCGGGAGCTAGCATTGCCGTTTTCGGTACCGGGGCCGTGGGGCTGTCAGCCATTATGGCCTCGCGCGTGGCCGGGGCCACCACCATCATCGCCGTCGACATCAACGACGAGCGCCTGGCCCTGGCCAAAGAGCTGGGGGCTACCCACACCATCAACAGCAAGACGGGCAATGTGGTAGAGCAGATTCAGCAGCTCACGGGCACGGGCACGCACTTCGCCTTCGATACCACCGGCCGGCCGGAAATTATCCGCACGGCCGTGCAGGGGCTACGCACCCACGGCGTGTGCGGACTGGTGGGCGTGACGGCTCCCGACAAGAAGTTGAGCTTCGGCCCCAACGACATCATGGTGGCTGGCCGGACCGTGAAAGGCATTTTGCAGGGGGACAGCGTGCCCAGTATCTTCATTCCGCGCCTGATTGCGCTCTACCAGCAGGGGCAGTTCCCCTTCGATAAGCTGGTGAAATTTTACGAGTTCGACCAGATTAACCAAGCCGCGGAAGACTCGGAAAAGGGCATCACCATCAAACCCATCCTGCGCATCGGCAAGGTAGAGGCCGCCGTGTAAACAGTTGTAGCGGTGCCTGGTTGGCACTCAAGCGCCCGGCTTCTGCTAGAGCCGGGCGTCTGTTTGGTTACGCAAGTGGTTTAGGAAGTCGGCAGCCTGCTCTTGGTTGTGAACCGCTCCCTTTGTTCTCCTGTTCTCCTTGTTCACTTTTCCCGGCACTGGTGGCCACACCTAGTGCGTACTGCATGAAGATTAAATACTTACTTGGCTTGGGCAGCGTCGCGTTACTAGCCTGGTTCATTGCCGATACGTTCAGCCAGCTGAGCCCGCAGGATTTGCCCGGAGAATTTCAGGAAGTGGCCATGGTGCGCAATGAGAACAACACCGGTCCTGTCGTGCGCATTTACGCGGTAACCATAGGGGATACGAGCCGCTGGCAGGAAATGCAGCAGTACGGCGCGCTGATGCCTTACACCAAGTATGGCAGCACCAAGGTGTTCTTCTTTGCCAAAGGCGGGCCTTCTCCAACCCTGCTTCAACTGAAGCAGCCGCATTTTACGTCCGCACTCAACCGCTATTGCCTGGCTTCTTACGAGAAAGATGTGATGAGCAAGGTCACATTTCTCAAACACCCGCTGCCCTAGACCATGCGCGGATGGAAGCCAGTGGCAAGCCAGAACTGAGTTCGTGCTCAGCCCTGGCTTCGTTTGCTTAGCTCACAATAGCGACTTAATGAGAGCGGCCATGCCCCACGGAGCGTGTAGCTTTATAGCGCCTGGCTGGCTGCCGGCAAACCCGCCCAACTGCATATGTACGCCAAGGGCGGCCACGGCTTCGGAACAAAAACTCAGAAGCTGCCCGTTAATTCCTGGCTCCACCAGTTCGGCGCCTGGTTGGCGCAATAGGGCTTCCCAATTTCCCGGATGCAACCCGCCGCCAAGCAATAGCAGTTACGTCGACGCAAAAGACCAGCCAGACCCCGGAAATGGGCTTGGCTGGTCTTTTTACGTTGTAGCCAGAGTGGAACGGCCGCTACTGAGGCAACACGTATGGGGCTACGGCATGTAGCCGTGTTTGATCGTCTTCGAGGAAATACAGCTACATACTGTGGCCAGTGGAATAGCCGCCACGACGGACTTGCTGTTCCACAGGACGGACATAAGCCATGTTATTCACTACGCTGCAGTGTTTCATCTCGCAGTCGGTAGCAACGGCGGGCCTGTGTTAATCGCGGATGTACGGATAATCGGCTTGCACGTACACGTCTTTGTACAGCTCGTCGGGCGTTGGGTAGGGCGAATTCTCGGCAAACTCCACCGATTCCGCTACCTGGGCCTTCACCCGCTCATCAATGGCTTCGAGGTCCGCTTCGGTGGCCAATTGCTGGCTGAGGATGGTGTGGCGTACGCCTTCAATGGCATCCCGGTCGCGGTAATTTTGCAGCTCCTCCTTGGTCCGGTATTTCTGCGGGTCACTCATGGAGTGGCCTTTGTAGCGGTAGGTTTTGAACTCGAGCAGCGTGGGGCCTTCCCCGGCGCGGGCACGTTCCGCCGCGCGCGCCACGGCCTCGTGCACGTCTTCGACGCGCATGCCGTTCACGGGCTCCGAAGGCATGTCGTAGCTCAGACCAATCTGGTAGAGCTCCGTCACGTTCGAGCTGCGCGCTACCGCCGTACCCATGGCGTAGCCGTTGTTTTCAATCACGAAAATGACGGGCAGCTTCCAGAGCATGGCCATGTTGAAGGCTTCGTGCAGCGCGCCCTGGCGCACGGCCCCGTCGCCCATGTAGCAGATGCAGAGCTTGCCCGTCTTGTTGTACTTCTCGGCGAAGGCCACGCCCGCCGCCATGGGTATCTGGCCGCCTACAATGCCGTGGCCGCCCATAAAGCCTACTTTCTTATCGAAGATGTGCATCGAGCCGCCTTTGCCTTTCGAGCAGCCCGTGGACTTGGCATACATTTCGGCCATTACGGCATTGGGGGAGGTACCCAGCGCCAGCGGGTGGGCATGGTCGCGGTAAGCGGTGATGTACTTATCACCCTTTTCCAGGGCCGATACGGCCCCGGCCACGCAGGCTTCCTGCCCGATGTAAAGGTGGCAGAACCCCTTGATCTTTTGCTGACCATAGAGCTGGCCCGTCTTGTCCTCGAACTTGCGCATGAGCTGCATCTGCTCATACCAGGTTAGGTAGGTCTGCTTCGGGAACGCACCCGGGGCGGGTATTGCGGTTGTCGAGTTACTCGTGGCCGTTGGTACTATCTTGTTTGCCATAGCTCTTTAGTTAAATGAGGTTGTTGCGCGCAGAAATGGCGCAATCAGATGAGCAGGTAGTTGAGGGTAGTCGCTAAGATTTCTCGTTGAGGCAGCCACGACGGCCTCATGTTTTCCAGCAGCTGCACGCTGAACGACACCAGCCCAGGTCATCAGCTAGAAATCAGCTATCTGGTAGACCGGAAGCAGCGCCGTGGGCATAGAAATGCCAAGAGTGGGAAAGCTAGAAAATCAGCCCGTAACCTCGGAGTGTGTTGCTTAGCGGTAGCATCATTCCCCTTGTTTAGGTAAGTCTACTCCGGAAAAACGGGATTAAAAGGATTTGGCCGTTTTGAACAACATTCTGACTAACATGATAAAATGAGCCGACCAGTGGGATCGTAATTTTGGGTCGTTACAAAAAAAATCACCATGAACGGTCGAAGTTGGCTGCGGCTAAGTGCCGCAGCTTTTTTACTAGTAGCTACTTACCCAGTGGCCGCGCAAACGGGCGGCCGCCCGGCTGAGCCCCTGACGCTGGAGCAGGCCTGGGTGCTGGCTACGGCGCATAACAAGGAAATCCAGATGCAGCGCCGGCAGGTAGCGCTTAGTACTGAGCTAATGAAGGACCGCCAGAACGAGCGCCTGCCCCGCGTGACGACCAGTGGTAGCTATGCCTACCTGGGCGGGCTGACGGCCTTTGAGCCCTACGCCGGCCTGCAAAACCCCGAAGCGCGGGAAGTGCCGCCGAGTCCTCATGCCTACCGTGTCGGCCTCGCCGCCGATTGGGAAGTGTACACCGGCGGGCGCATCGACAACCAGATTGCCACCCAGGCCATCAACGAAGTGCTGGAGACCGAACGCCTCGCCCTGACAGCCAGCGAGGTACGCCTGCGCGTGGCCACAGCCTACCTCGACGTGCAGCGCAACCGCGAGTACCAAGCCTTAACGGCCAACAACGTGAAGGAATCGGAGCGGCGGCTCAAGCAGATTCAGTCGCTGTTCAAGAACGGGGTGGTGCTGCGCAGCGACCTGCTGCGGGCCGAACTGCAACTCTCGCGGCAACAGTTGTTGCTGACCGAAATCGGGAATACAATTACCCTCACCAACCAGCGCCTGAACCTGCTGCTGGGCACTCGGGAAGACCAGGCAAACCAACTCGCCCCGGTGACCCTGCCGACCGCAGTGCTGGACAATCCTTACGCCGACTACTTTGGGCAGGCCCAGTCCAAGGCCCCGGAGCTGCGGGTAGCCGGGCTGCAAACCCGCCTGAGCGAGTTGCGGCTGGAAAACACCCAGGTGAGCAAACGCCCGCAGGTGGGCTTGTTCACGGGCTACGCCTACACCTACCCCAACCGGCTGGTATTCCCCAACGTGTCGCAGATCTACGGCGTGGGCGAAATTGGCGTGCGGGTATCCTACAACATCACGGCGCGTTGGCTGGACCGCCACGCCGAGAAAGCCGCTGAAATCGGCATCGAGCGCCAGCGCATTGGCCAGGAGAAGGCGCTGGACGACAAGCGCCAGGAAGTGAAAACGGCCTACGTGCGCTACCAGGAAACGCTGGAGCGCATCCGCATCGCGGAGCAGAGCATCGGGCAGGCCACGGAAAATTACCGCATTGTCAACCGCACCTACTTCAACCAGTTGGCGCTGCTCACCGACTTGCTGGACGCAGATAATCAGCTCCTGCAAGCCCGCTTCGACCTGGTGACGGCCCAAACGCTAGCCGCCACCCACTACTATCAACTGCAAAAAGCCATCGGCCTCCTATAAGTATGACTCAGCCGACGACCTCGCCGCAACGCACTGACCGCCTCGTGGCGCGCATCACGACCACCCTGGCTGGCCTGCTGGTACTGGTGCTACTCGTCTGGGGCGGCCGCATCGGGTGGCAGATGCTCCACTACGAAAGCACCGATGATGCCCAGGTGGAAGAGTACATCAATCCCATTAACAGCAAGGTAAGCGGCTACATCAGCCAGATTCGCTACCAGGAGAACCAAGCCGTGAAGGCTGGTGATACGCTGGTGGTACTTGATAACCGCGACTTCGAGGTGCCCGTGGCCGAGGCCGAAGCCGCCCTGGCTAATGCCCAGGCGCAGCTGCTAAACCTGGCCCGCACCGTGCAAACCTCGCAGCGCAGCTCGCAGGTCAGTCAGAGCCAGATTGGCGCGGCCAAGGCCCGGCTATTGCAACAGGAGCAGGACTTTGCCCGCTACCGTCAGCTACTGGCCGATGAAGCCGTGACGCGCCAGCAATTCGAGCGGGTGCAGTCGGCCCTCGACGTGGCCCGCTCCGATTACCAGGCGTTGGCCGGCAGCTACCAGACTTCGCTCTCACGGGTGAATGAAAGCCAGGGCCAGCGGGCCGTGCTGCAAGCCGAAATCCGGCGGCGACAGGCGCTGCTGCGCAAAGCCCGGCTCGACTTTTCTTATACCGTCGTGACAGCTCCCTACACCGGCGTGATGGGCCGCCAGACCATCCAGGACGGCCAACTACTTCAGGCAGGGCAGCCGCTGGCCTACATCGTGAACCGCCAGGCGGGCAAGTGGATAACTGCCAATTTCAAGGAAACCCAGCTCTCTAGCCTGCATTTGGGGCAGCCGGTGCGCATCACCACCGACGCCTATCCCGACCAGACATTTGCGGGCCGTATTGAATCACTGTCACCGGCTACTGGCGCGCGGTTTTCACTGCTGCCGCCCGACAACGCGACGGGCAACTTCATCAAGGTAATTCAGCGCCTGCCCATCCGCATTCAGCTCACCGACCAGCCGGCGAAAACCGCGCAACTCGCGGCCGGCATGAACGCCACCGTGACGGTCGCCAAGTAACTGTTGCCACCCAATGAAAAACGCTGAGTTGCTGCCGCTTTTCAAGGCGTGGGTACCCGAGTGGGTTATCCGGGTCGTGCTGTTTTGGGCACTGCTGCCGCCATTTTTGCTGCTTGGCCTCTACGCTGGCAGCGGGGCCGAGGTGGCAGGTTACTACGGCGTGGAGCCTGCCGACGTGCAGTTTTCCGTCCTGCTGTACTACGCAGGCCTGGTAGCCTTTCTGCCCTTTGATCCGCATTTGGGCAGCTACCTGCGCCTGCGCGATTACTTGGCGGTGAGCATAGTACTGTTAGTAGCCTTGGTCGGGCTGGCCGGCTGGGTGCGCGATTTTCGGTTGCTCCTGCTGCTACGCTTTTTGCAGGGCACTGTGGCCTGCACCATCGTCACGCCGCTGTTGTCACTGATTTTTTCGCGCCTGCACTCCACCCGGGCCCGGGCCATGGGCTATGCCATCTTTTACGGGGGGCTGCTGGCCTCGGCGCCGCTGGGTACCATGTTGAGCTGGTCGGTACTTGACCACTACCCCGTGCCGGCACTGTTTCACGTGTTTCTGGTCGTGGTGGTGCCCGGCGCGCTGCTGTTGCTGCTCATTCTCAACGGCGTGCGCACCCGCAGGCGGCTGCCGCTTAGCCAGTTGGAGTGGCCTAGTTGGGTGCTGCTGAGTGCCTCCCTGCTAGGGCTGTCCTACCTGGCTTCGTATGGCCAGCAACTCTACTGGTTGGAGAGCACAGCGGCCTGGCTGGCGCTGGGCCTAGCTGTGGTAGGCAGTGGGGCCTTTGGGTGGCGGCAGTGGCACCTGAAGCGGCCCTACATCCACCCCGGCGTGTTTCGCTACCGCACCTTTTGCGTAGGGCTGGCGCTGTTCATGGTGTTCTACTTTTTCCGGGGGACCACCAACATCGCGGCGGCCTACTTCACGGGAGTATTGCACGTTGATGCCCGTCAGATGGTGCTGCTGCAAGCCGCTACGTTACTTGGGATTGTGCTGGGGGTAAGCGTGGTGGTCCGTTTTGTGCTGCTGGGGACGCCCTTGCGCCGGCTACTCGTCGTGGGATTTGCGCTGCTGCTCGCTCACCACGTGTGGATGTACCTGCTCTTCGGACCGGCGCAGCAACTGACAGTTTTCCTGCTTCCCATGCTGCTACAGGGCTTGGCCGTGGGCGTTGTGCTGGTGCCACTGGCCTTGTTCACGATGGGCAGGTTGCCCCCGCAGCTGGCCGCGGCGGGCACCTTCGCGGCGGTGGCGTTTCGCAACCTGGGCTTCGTGGGCTCTTTGGCCGTCACCAGCGTACTCCAGCCCTACTGGCGCACGGCGCAACTCGACCGCTTTCGGGCCGACTTGCTGCCCGGCACGAGCGAAGTCGCGGCCCGCGTGCAGGGCCTGCAACAGAGCCTTCAAGGCAAGGGCCTGGCCTTGGAAACTGCTCAGCGCGGTGCGGCCAGCCTGCTGGCCAACACGCTCGAAACGCAAACCCTGCTTCGCTACTGCCTGAATTACTTTGGCTTGGTCAGCGTGGGCATCATGGCCCTGCTGATTGTACTGCTGGTGCTGCCGCCGCTGCACCGGCAGGCCGTCACGTTCCGGCAGCGGCCGTTATAGAGCGGGGTACTTTGCCTTCGATAAGGCCGACGAAAGTCGGAATCCTTTCCTTGGCGCTGACTATTTCTTTCGCGTCAAAGGTCCCGATCTGCACGTTTCTGTCAATTTTGCAGCTGCTGTAAATGAATTCTTTGCTGGAAGAAATAGTACTTGATGGCGCAACGCTGCATCTGAGTCGCACCCCGGGAGAGCCCGACCGACCGACCCTTGTATTTCTGCACGACTCGCTGGGCTCTACCAGCCAGTGGCGGGACTTTCCTTCTGCGCTGGGGGCTGCTACCGGGTGCCCAACGCTCGTCTACGACCGGCAAGGCTACGGCCAATCCAGCCCGTTTGGCAGCGCCCGGCGCGAAGTAACCTATCTCGAAACGGAAGCTGACGTCTTGCAGCGGCTGCTCCAACAGGGCGGTATTGAGCAGGCCATTCTGTTCGGCCACAGCGATGGTGGCTCTATCGCCCTGCTGGCGGCCGCCAAGCACCCCGCCCGCATCCGGGCGGTGGTAACCGAGGGAGCGCACATCTTCGTGGAAGAGGAAACCTTACGGGGCATTCGGGCAGCTGTGCAAGCGTTTAGTACCACCAACCTGCCGGAGCGGCTGCGTAAGTACCACGGCGATAAGACGGATGCCGTGTTTGAAGCCTGGGCGCAAACGTGGCTGCGCGATGAATACCGAGAGTGGAATATCGAACGCTTTCTTCCCCGTATTACCTGTCCGGTGCTGGTGATTCAGGGCGGGCAGGATGAGTACGGCACGCTAGCTCAGGTAACAGGCATTGTAGGGCAAGTAGCTGGGACAGCCCAGCTACTGCTTGTTCCATTCGTCGGGCATACCCCCCACAAAGAGGCCCGGCAGACCGTCTTGCACTACACGAGCCTATTCATCGAAGCGGTAGTGAAAGGGCCGTATGCTACCCCAAACCATTCTTGATTTTCAACTGCATGCCAGCCAGAAGCTTGCCGACTGACGCAATGTCTTAACACAAAGAAGTTAAGCTCGTTACCACCCATTAATTGCAGGCCATGAACCCCGACTACCCACGACTTTGAGGGCTTCCCACCAGCACTGGAACGGATGCAGTACCCCGCGTAGGCCAACCTTCCGGTGGTGCAACTCAGCCTCGACTACACCAAGCCGCTGGCCTGACACTTCGACTTTGCCAGGCAACTCCAGTTTCTGCGGGAGCGGGGCGTGCTCCTCATCGGCTCGGGCAATGTGGTGTACAAGCTGCAGTTAAGCATGCCTCATGGTCGGCTCGACCAGCGCGACTTCAAGGGCTTACTTGCTTACCAGCAAACCGGGCGCACCGGCGCGCTGGCCGTGCCCTCGCTCGACCAATACCTGTCGCTGCTTTATAGTGTTGGCCTGGCCTGCCCAACCGAGGCCATCACCCATACGTTTGAGGACGTGACGTTCGGGGGCATCAGTATGCGCACGTTCCAGGTGGGTTAACGCTCAGCTAACTCGGTGCCAAGCGTTACGCCCGGCGCTAAACATCTACTACTTTGCCAGCAACTTGGATAAATCTCCTCCGCTCGAAGCACTCAGCCAGTATTTCCGCAGCGACTACTTCCCTCTCACTCCGCAGGAGGAAGAGGCGCTGGCCCGGCAGTTCACAGAGCGGAAAGTGAAGCGCCGGAGCTTCCTATTGCAGGAGGGGGAGGTGTGCCGGTACGCCAGCTTCGTGGTGGCCGGGTGCTTTAAGTTGTACGCCGTCGACAAGAGTGGCAAGGAACACAACCTGTTGTTTGCGGTGGAAAATGAATGGATGACCGATTTGGCCAGCTTTTACGCCGAGCAGCCCAGCCGCGTGTACATCGAAGCCGTGGAGCCGGCGACCGTGCTGCAAATCAAGCACGACGACCTGCTTGACTTGTTTACGCATTACCACAAGTTCGACCGCAACTTCCGCATCCTCGTCGAGCGGGGATATATCGACCTACAGAATCGTATCCTGCAAAGCATCAGCGCCACAGCCGATGAGCGGTACCAGAACTTCCTGACGCAGTACCCGCATTGGGCCAACCGCTTACCCAACACGCAGATTGCTTCCTACCTCGGCATCACACCGGAGTTCCTTAGCAAAGTTCGCAAAGACCGGGCGACCAAAGCCTGAAAGCTTAACCTAGGTTAAGGATATTTCTTACGCTAGTTCAAGGGCGTGGACTACCCTGTTGTCGGACCTTTGTCCTGTTCGAACAACACCAAGACGGTCGAAACTGTAACGATAGGCCACGTTGCAGTGGAAGCCCCCGGGAGTTACCGGCTACCCCCTTACCGAAGTTGTAAGCCGACTCACCCCTCCCCTTTTAACTGCTTACCGGTTGCGCATTTAAGCTGGCGTGCCCGCTTCCATTTCGCTTGCTCCCGGCAAGGGCCGGGCGAAGTGTGGTCTTTCGGCCGGTACTCGCTGGCAACCACCCGCAACCTCCTTTTCCAGCTTTTCACCTCCCTTTTGTATGACCCTTTCTAAACTAGTACGCGTCTTCCTGTTCACCCTGGCCCTGACGCCCGCCCTGCTCGCCTGCAAAAAAGACGATGACAACACGCCTTCCGTCGATACCGCGGCCGAGCAGCAAGCTATTCAGCAGCTGCTCACCGATTACGGCGCGGCTCTCAATGCTTCTAATGCCGCCACGGTAACTACGCTTTTCGCCCAGGATGGCGTATTTGCCGCTCCCGGTTCCCCTACGGCCACGGGTCAGACCCAAGTCCGGACCGCATTCGATGGCCTGTTCAGCGCCGTTATGCTCACGCTCACGTTTACCCCCGCTCAAATCACGGTAGTGAACAATAACTACGCCTTTGCCACTTCCACCTCGAGCGGTACCCAGTTCGTGAAACCTTCAGGTCCTTCCTCTAGTGTGAGCTTCCGCGAGCAGTGGGTGTTCGTGAAGGAAGGCGGTCAATGGAAAATTGCCCGCTACCTGTTCAACTCGCCGCAGTAAGGCACTAGGGTTATTGTAGTCGCGGTAAATACCTCTTTATCCAATTGGCGGCCGGAATGCACTCATTCCGGCCGCCAAGCCGCTTTTATCCACTTGGTTGGACTACACCCTGCGCTTACCCTTAACCTAGCTTAAGGGTATTTCTTACACTAGTTTATTCCGGGACGGGGGTGGCAGCCCCAATTTTGCATCATCATTTCCACTCGCCATTCTCTGTTTAGTATGTCCCGGCACCTGCTGTTTTTCTTCCTTCTATTAACCACTGCCGCCTTCGGCCAGCAACGGCCAGCCAAGCCCCTACGGGCTTTTATGCAGGCTACCCCCTCCCCGAAGGGCGCCATTCAGTACGGCAACAACCCGAAGGCCGGGCACTACGCCCAAGCCGGTGACGCCAAAATCTACTACGAGGTGTACGGCAAGGGCCGCCCGTTCGTGCTGCTACACGGAGGCATCTTCGGCTCAACCTACGAGATGCACCAGTTGATTGACAGCCTCTCGCGCCAGTACCAGGTCATTGCCGTTTCGACGCGGGGCCACGGCAAATCAGAGTTGGGTACCGCACCGCTCACCTATGAGCAGCGGGCCAACGATGTGCTGGCTGTACTCAAAGCTACGACCCGCGACAGCGCCATTGTCTTTGGCTTCAGCGACGGGGGCTTCACCGGCTTCAAGCTGGCCAGCCTGTATCCCGAGCGGGTGCGCAAGCTCATCGTGATGGGCGCAAGTGAGCTGGCACCCGGTATGCGCGACTTCACCTTCAGCACTCAGCAGGCTCTCGCCCTCGACAGCGCCTACATACGGCAGCAGCTGGCCCTGATGCCCCAGCCCAAGCGGTTGGCAGAAATGTTTACTCAGGTAGGCACCATGTACAGCCACCTGACCGTGGACAAAGCTCTGCTGCAAACCATCCAGTGCCCCACGTTGGTGATGGCTGGTGACCGGGACGAGGGCAATCCGGTACAGCGCGTGCTCAACACCGCGCAACTGATTCGTCGCAGTCAGTTGGCCATCGTCCCTAATGCCTCGCACGGGGCCTTCCTTATCAATTTCCCGGCCACGTGGGCCGACATGGTGCCCTTCCTTAAGCAGTAATCCGATGCGCATTTCCTTCATCAAGCACCTCGCCGCCACGGCCTTGCTCGTGGCCGGCAGCGCCCTGGCCGCCCAGGCCCAGGAATACATTTCGCTCACTACGGCTAAGCCCGTGCCGTTGGGTAAAGCGCCCGGCATGAAAGTAAAGCTGCTGAGCACCAACGGGCAGACTAAGACGTACGCGCTGATTTTCTCCAAGGGCGACGAAATCGTGTCGGGTCTGACCGAGTTTGCCCAGAAATACAAGGTGCAGAGTGCGCACTACCAAGCCATTGGGGATGCTCTCTCGGCCAAAGTGGGGGTATTTGACTACGGCCGTAAGGCGTTTAAGGTCATTCCGTTTACGGACCCCATTGAGGTAACCTCGCTCACGGGTGACGTCGCTGTGTACAACGGCAAGCCCGTGGCCCACAGCCACATCAACGTGGCCACCTTTGATGGTCTCATCCACGGTGGCCACCTGTTCGAACTGGTCTCCGGTCCGACCATTGAGCTGATCATGACGGTCGAGCCAACGCCGCTCTACAAGAAGCTCAATACTGAGTTCGATGCTGCCCTGATTGACCCGGAATTAACCAAATAACGCCATCAGGCCCAGCTTTTGAGTTGCCATCACCCTTCCTTAAGACCAGAATCATGCAAGCGCACTCCCAAACGCAGGCTGCCCAGCAACTACTGGCGCAATACGCGGAAGCCCTAAACGCGGCCAATACTTCCTTACTACCTGCTCTTTACACCGCTGACGGCGTATTCATGGCCGATGGCGTGGCCTCCCTGCCGGCTGGCGCGCTGCCTGGTAAAGGGGCACGGTTCTTTGCCACATCGCGCCTGCACATCCGCTACGCGGTGGAGGAAGTGAGCGTGGGTGGTGAGTACGCCTTTGTGCAGGCTTCGGCCCGCACCGCCACCACCAACCTGGCTACGGGACAGGAAGTGACGCGCACCAGCCGGGACTTCTTTGTGCTGCGCCAGGAAGGCCAGGACTGGAAAATTTACCGTTACCTATTCAATAGTGTGCGCCAAGACTAGGAAACAGTTGTTGCTATCCTGGCCGCGTAGATCCTCTCTTCCTGCCTTTTCTCTCTGATGCCATGAAAGCCGCCGTTTTATATAGCGCTGGCGCCCCCGACCAGTTTCGCCTGGAAGAGCGGCCCGTACCGGTGCCCGCCGCCGGGCAGGTGTTGCTGCGGGTGCGCGCCTTTGGGCTGAACCGCTCGGAGTTGATGACCCGCAAGGGCTTGTCGCCGGGCGTGCAGTTTCCCCGCGTCCTCGGCATCGAGTGCGTCGGCGAAGTGGTGCAGGATGCTTCGGGGGAGTATTTGCCCGGCCAGCAGGTGGCGGCCCTGATGGGCGGCCTAGGCCGTGACTTCGACGGCAGCTATGCCGAGTACACGGTCGTGCCCAAGACCATCCTGTATCCCTTTCGCAGCCAGCTGCCCTGGGTTCAGCTCGGGGCCATCCCCGAGATGTTTCAGACGGTATACGGCTCGCTGCACTTGGCCTTGAAAATCCAGCCAGGGCAGACGCTGCTGATTCGGGGCGGCACCTCGTCCATCGGCCTGCTGGCCGCGCAACTCGCCCAGCAAGCCGGCCTCACGGTGTTGGCTACCACCCGCCGCTCCGACCGCACGGCCTTGCTCAAGGCCAACGGCGCGACGCACGTGCTGGTGGATGACGGCCAGCTGCGCGAGCAGGTGCGGGCCCTGTTCCCACAAGGCGTTGACCGCGCGCTGGAACTGGTAGGTGCCCCCACCCTGCGCGATACGCTCACTTGCCTCAAGCCTGGTGGCCTGGGCTGCATGACGGGCATGCTCTCCGAAAGCTGGGTGATCCCCGACTTTGCCCCGATGGAGTTCATTCCGGCTACCGTGGGCCTGACCATCTACGACAGTGGCCAGGTAACGGCCCCGGCCGAAGCGCTGCAGGCCTTTATCGATTCCGTCGAAGCTGGTCGGGTGCAGCTCGGCATCGGTCATACTTTTTCCCTCGACGACCTCGTAGCTGCGCACCAGCTGATGGACAGCAATGTGGCCGGGGGCAAAATCGTCGTCACTACCTAACCCTTTTTCTTTTTTTACCCTGATTTGATGAACACCACCGAAAAAACAGCCGTTGTAACCGGCGCGAACAGCGGCATTGGCTTGGCCCTCACCCAGAAATTACTAGCCGAAGGCTACCGCGTCATTGGCACGTCCCGCTCGGGCCAGATTGCCGATTTCAGCCACCCCAACCTAACAGTAGTAACCCTGGATGTTACCAAAGACGAGAGCATCGAGCAAGCTGTAACCAAAATCGGCCAGTTGGCTCCTAGCATTGACGTGCTGGTGAACAACGCCGGGGTGGGCTCCGACCTGGGCACCATCACGCCCGAGCGCAACGCCCTGCGCGACACCTTCGCGACCAATGTAGATGGCACCATCCTCTTCACCGAGCCCATGCTACCGCTGGTACGCGACGGCGGCCAGATTGTGTTTCTCTCCTCCAAGATGGGCCTCGTGAGCCATGCGGCCCCCGACAGCCCCGCCTACCGCGTCTCGAAAGCGGCCATCAACATGTACGCCGCCATTCTGGCCGAGCGCGTGGCGGACCGCACTATTGGCGTGACGCCGATGCACCCGGGCTGGGTGCAAACCCGCATGGGCGGCAGCAGTGCGCCTTTCACCGTCGAGCAGTCGGCCGCCGGCCTTTTCCGGGGCATCGAGGCCCGGCCCGAAAGCGGCAAGTTCTGGAACGTGGAAGTAGACAGCGTAATGGCCTAACCAAGCTATGTGGCTGATATTTACGAGAGCAGCTTAATAACAAAGGCCCTCTCCACTGTGGAGAGGGCCTTTATTGGTAGGTTCTAGATTGCCCTCGATAAGTGGCCGTTATCAGGAGTATTTATAATGCCGCCAACTAGATCGGCAAGGAACAGACCTCTTTACAATCGGACGTGGCTGTTGCAGAACTCTGCTGGCGGCTCTACAGACCGAATTAGGGTGCTACGCACGCGTCTCAAGGTTTCAGCAAGTGAAATGACTCGCCTTCACAAGCCTGGGACCGGGTTCTGCAACAGCTACTATGATATTTTGAACCTTCAATAAGTCCTCAAACTGTCCAGTATTACTAGACCACCTCAGTGGCTAGAAGGCGCCATGTGGAGGACAATCATAGTATCTATGACCCTTTTTGTGGTTGTGGTGAAACTGTAGTGGCAACCTCCCCTTCTGCAAAGCTGATCGAGTCGATATAGGGGGCAATTAGGAAAAGCGGTGGTATAAGGGGGCCCTCTCGGAAAACGGAATAAATAGCACGTTAAGGAATTTGACCGACGGGTAAGTACAAAACTCAATCGGTCGATTTGGCTGCTGCGGCTTTCCGATGACTGTGGCTTAGGCCAGGCCGAGGGCTTTGAGCACGCGGTCGAGCTGGGAGAAGTCGCCGACGAGGCGGCGGATGAGGCCGGGGCGTTTCTTGACCAGGCAGGGCACGCCGAGGATGTTGTCGGCATGGGCGCGCTCGGGGTGTTTCTGCAGGTCGATGACGGTGAGGGAGTGGCGGCCACTCAGGTGCTGGGCGCAGATGGCTTGCACGTTGCGCAAAGCAGCGTCGGAGCGAAGCGAGGCGCCGGCGATGAAAAGCTGCAGCTCGTATTCCGCCTCCAGCAAGGGAGAAAAGCCCGCGGGGGCAACAAGTTCAGACATGGTAGCGGACAAGGGTAAGCAGCAAGATACGCAGGTGGTCCCACCGGGTTGGGCTTGTGCCGGTTGGGCTGGCGCCCACGACGGCGCGACTTAGCGGGCGGGGTGGCCGAAATGTTCGTGCAGTACCTGATGGACTTTTTTGGGGGTGAGGGGCTTAGCGGGCGGGGTGGCCGAAATGTTCGTGCAGTACCTGATGGACTTTTTTGGGGGTGAGGGGCTTGGTGAGAACGCCGGCAATGGGCAGCTGCTGCGCGCGGGCTAGCTCCTGGGAATTGCCGGAGGTGGTGAGCAGCACGATGACCATGGCCTCTCGCTGCGGCAGGGACAGCTGCTGGTAGGCTTCGAGAAACTCAATGCCGTTCATCACCGGCATGTTGAGGTCCAACAGAATCAGGTCCGGGCAGCGCGCGGTGGGTT
Organism: uncultured Hymenobacter sp.; assembly: GCF_964242765.1. Taxonomy (NCBI): domain Bacteria; kingdom Pseudomonadati; phylum Bacteroidota; class Cytophagia; order Cytophagales; family Hymenobacteraceae; genus Hymenobacter; species uncultured Hymenobacter sp. The sequence continues at coordinate 95,082 of NZ_CAXTBM010000012.1, read as the reverse complement.
CCGCGCACACTTGGGTGAGGGTGGTGAGGGCCTCGCGGCCGTTCTCGGCCACCAGCAACTGCTCGGCCACGTCGAGGCGGGTAAGCAACAGCTGGTTGAGGTAGTTGGTGGTCGAATCGTCGTCGACCAACAGGACGCTTTTCAGGGGCGGCATAGCTTCGTAGCAAGCCCCGGCAGCGCGTCGAGGGCATAGAAAATAAGGGCTAATGGGGGAGGTATACGCGAAAAACCGAGCCCTGGCCGAGCGTGCTTTCTACCTCAATGCGGCCGCCCGCGTTTTCAACCACCTTTTTGACCATGTACAGGCCGATGCCGGAGCCTTCCACGTGGGAGTGCAGGCGCTTGAACATGCCGAAGAGCTTGTCCTGGTCCTGGGCCACATCTAGCCCCAGGCCGTTGTCGCGCACGGCCAGCACGTGGTGGGCCGCCTGGGCTTCGTAGGTGAGAGTCACTTCCGGGGCGCGGTCGGGGTGGTGGTACTTGAGGGCGTTGCTGAGCAGGTTGTAGACCACGGAGCGCAGGTTCTTTTCCGAGAAGTGCAGCGTGGCCTCGGCCGGAACCTGCACCGCCACTCGGGCGTGGGTCTGGGTTACCAGCGGGGCCAGGTCGAGCCGCACTTCCTGCACCACGCGGGCCAGCGGGACCAGCGCCGCGGGCTGGTCGTACTCGTGCTGCAAGCGGGAGATGTCGGTGAGGTGGGTGATGGTGCGGCCGAAGCGCTCGACGGCGTCCTGCATCAGGTCGAGCATGCGGGACACTTCGCCCACGCGGCCGGCCGGCGGCAGCGCGTGCTGCACGCCCTGCAATAGGCCTTCGATGTTGGCGATGGGCTGCTTGAGGTCGTGGCTGGCAGTGTAAATGAAGTTGTCCAGGTCCACGTTGGTGCGGTGCAGCTGCTCGTTGGCCTGCTTGAGGTCGGTAATGTCGATGGCCGAGCCCACGTAGCCATAGAGCTCGCCGCCGGCCAGGTAGCTCGGGGCGCCCTGGGCCAGCAGCCAGCGGTACTGCCCGTCGTGGCGCCGCAGGCGGTGCTCCAGGACATAGGGCAGGCGCTCGGCAATGGCGTGCGTGAGGGTGCGCTGGGTCAGTTCCAGTTCGTCGGGGTGCAGGTACGGCTGCCAGCCCGTGTCGAGGTACTGCTGCTCGTGGTTCAACCCGACAAAGTCGAGAAAGGCGCGGTTGATGTAGCGGATGGACGAATCGGGGTGCACGGCCCACACCAGGTTGGGAGCGGCGTCGGCCATGGTGCGGAAGCGGGCCTCGCTTTCCTGCAGCGCCGCCACGAAGCGTTTCTGTACGGTGATGTCGCGGGCCACCACCAGCAGGTGCGGCTGGCCGTCGAACCGCAGCCCGGTGGCGCTGGCTTCGACGGGGTACACGTGGCCGTCTTTGCGCCGGTGCAGGGTCTCAAACAGGGGAATGGTTTCGTGCTGGGCCTGCGCAAACAGCTGGCGGAAGGCGTGCTCGTCGTAAATCGGGTCGAGGTCGGGCACGCGCAGGTGCGCTATTTCGTCGGCCGAGTAGCCCCACGTGTGCAAGGCGCGCTGGTTGAGGTAGGCAAAGCTGCCGTCGGCCCGCATCAGGATGAAGGGGTCGCGGGCCTGGTCGGCCATGAACTGGTACCGCTGGAGCTCCTCGCGGCTCTCTTCCACCCGCTGGAGGGCCTGCACTTGCTCGGTGACTTCGAAGGAGAACACCAGGATGCCGGTGACTTGGCCGCGCTCGTCGCGCCGCCCCTGGTACGTGAAGGTAAAGTAGCGGTCTTCCAGCACTCCGTCGGCGGCCCGGGCGAAGGGAATGCGCAGGCCCTGTTCTTCGTGCGGGTCCCCGGTGGCGTAGACGTGCCGCAGCACGTCTTCCACGGGCGTGCCGACGATTTCGGGCAGGGCCGCGAACACGGACTGGTCCCGCAGGGTGCGGTCGGGGAACAGCTGCTGGTAGCCGGGGTTGACGAATTCGAACACCAGCTCGGGGCCGGCCAGGATGGCGATGCCGGCGGGGGCTTCCGTGAACAAGTGGAGCAGCTGCTGGCGCTCGGCTTCGCGCTGCCGGCGGGCCTGCACCTGGGCGGCGACGTTGTAGGCGAAGGTGGAAATACCCACAATCTGTCCGTTTTCGCGCAGTGCCTGATAGGTGAAGGTGAAGTACATCTGCTCGGGCGGCTGCCCGTCGGGCCGGGCCACGAGCAGCGGCAGCTCTTCGCCGAAGTAGGTTTCGCCCGTCTCGTACACGCGGTCGAGCAGGGCGACCACGCCGCTGGCCACGGTTTCGGGCAGGGCTTCGGCCACCGAGCGGCCTACCAGCTCCCGGCCGGGAAAGAAGTCCTGATAGGCTGGGTTAGCGTACTCGTAGCGGTGCTCGGGGCCGCGCTGCACGCAGATGGCCGCCGGGGTTTGAGCAAATATCTCGTAGAACTGCTCCCGCTCCCGCGCCTGGCGCTGGGCCGCGGCCAGCAGGTCGGCCTGCAAAGCCAAGGCTTCGCGGGTGCGCGCCTGCACGCGGGCTTCGAGCTCCTGGTTGAGCTGCTGCACCTGCTGGCGGGCAAGCACCTGTTCGGTCACGTCCAAGCCCACCGTGATGAGGCCCGTAACGTGGCCCTGCGCGTCGTGCAAGGGCTGGTAGGTAAAGTTGTAATACCCAAGCACCGGCGGGTCGGCCGGGTCGCGGGCCAGCCACGTCGGGCGTTCCTGGAAGTACAGCGGCTCGCCGGTGCGCAGCGCCTGGGTCAGCAGCTCCTCCAGCCCCTGCCCCGCCAGGTCGGGCAACGCTTCGAACAGGGGGCGGCCGAGCGCGGGCCCAACCGGGCGGCCCCACAGCAAGCCGAGCGAGGGGTTGGCCAGCTCCACGACAAACTCGGGGCCCCGCAGAATGGCGATGGAAACCGGAGCTTGCTCGAAGGCGCGGCCGAGCGCGGCCCGCTGCTCCTCGGCGTCGGCGCGGGCGGCTTTCTCCGCGGCCTGGGCTGTTCGCAAGGCTTCTTCCACGGGGCTGCGGGGCTGGTCGGCGGTGTCGGTAAAGTTCACCAGCAAGCCGTGGCCCGAGCGGCGGGCGGCGAGACGGTAGTAGTTGTCGTAGCCGTCGGCCTGGTAGTTGACGTTGTACTCCCGCGGCTCGCCGGACACGAAGGCCTCGACGTGGAACTGGAAGGTGCCGTGGGCGATGCTGTGGGGCCACTGCTGGTTGTGTGTCACGGTGGGCACCTCCGGCATGGCCATCATGCGCTGGGCCGTGGGGTTGAGGTACTCGAAGGTGAAATCCACAATTTCGCCCGAACCGCTGGGGTCGTAGAGGGGCGTGTAGAAAATGATGCCCGTGAGGGAAACCGCCAGCAAATCCCGGAGCAGGTCGGGGGCAGAAGCGATGGCGGCAGCGGCGGGAGAAAGCATGGGCAACAGCAGCAAGGTGAGGCAACCAAAACGTGGGGCGGTTGGGCAGCGCGCGACTTTTGGCAAACGAAGATGCTGAAAGAACGAAGAGGGCGAGTCAGAGTTGCCGGTGGGTGCAGGGGTGAAGTTAGTTGGTGGCAGTGACCGGTTGCCTGTTGAGGTGATGGATAGAAACGAGCGGGATAGGTGGTCCGCTCGTTTCGTTTCCGATGCTACCTATTAGTTTACAAAAACGGTCGTAGCTGGTGCAGAACTCCATGTATAACGTAGAAACACTGTCGGTCCGCTAGGTAGCGCGCGTAAAAGCCGCGTTAGCTCGCCTTTCTCGCTTGGTTCAGGCTACTAAGCGGTCGATTATAAGTGGCGCGCAGAGTTCTGCAACAGCCAAGGTCCCAATCGTTAACGTGCTCTATTCTCCGTTTCTTGAGAGGGCCCCAATAACAGCCGCCTTGTAAGCGGGACTAAGTAGGCCAGTTACTCAGTATGCTTAAAACCACTATCCTTAAAACTTCATGCGTTGGATGCGTACTGCGTTCAGAATGGCCAGTAGCGCTACTCCTACATCGGCAAAAACCGCTTCCCACATCGTGGCCAGACCGCCGGCCCCCAAGGCTAAGACAATGGCTTTCACGCCGAAGGCCAGCCAGATGTTTTGCCAGACTACCGTGTGCGTAGCGCGGGCAATGCGGCGGGCGGTGGCAATCTTGCTGGGGTGGTCGGTTTGAATGACCACGTCGGCCGTTTCAATGGTGGCGTCCGAGCCCAGGCCGCCCATGGCAATGCCCACGTCGGCCAGCGCTACTACCGGGGCATCATTCACCCCATCGCCCACAAAAGCCAGCTTGCGTCCTTCCGTGAGGTATTGCTGCACGTAGCGGGCCTTGTCTTCCGGCAGCAGCCCGCCGTGGGCCTCGTCGATGCCGAGTTCCTGGGCCACGCGCTGCGTAATACTGTCCTTGTCGCCCGAGAGCATCACGAGCCTGGTAATGCCATCGGCTTTGAGTTCCTGCACGGCCCGGGCCGCGTCCTCCTTGGGAGCATCCGCCACCGTGAGGTAGCCCGCGTACTGGCCGTCTACAGCCGCGACCACAATGCTGTCAACCACCTGATCCACTTCCGCCGGATAGGCAACGTTAAACTTGGTGAGCAGCTTGGTATTGCCGGCCAGCACGTCTTTACCCGCTACGCGGCCACGCAGGCCGTGGCCGGCAATTTCTTCTACTCCTTCCACCAGCACGCCCGTTACGGCAGTCCCGACGTGCGTCACCACCGCTTTGGCAATGGGGTGGGTGGACTTGGTTTCCAACGCGCCCACCAGTTGCAGCAGCTGCGTCGGGTCAGTGCCCGGGGCCGGCTGTACCTGTTGGACGGCAAACACGCCTTGGGTGAGGGTGCCGGTTTTATCCATGACTACGGTGTCGATTTCCCGCAAGACATCCAGAAAGTTGGAACCCTTAAACAGAATGCCTGCTTTGGAAGCCGCGCCGATGCCCCCGAAGTAGCCCAGCGGAATGCTGATAACCAGCGCGCAGGGGCAGGAAATCACCAGAAAGACCAGGGCCCGGTAGAGCCAGGTGCGGAATACGTAGTCGTCGACAATAAAGTAAGGCACCACCACCAGCAGCACCGCCAGACCCACCACAATGGGCGTGTAAATCTTAGCGAAGCGCGTGATGAACTGCTGCGTCTTGGCCTTGCGGCCCACCGCGTCCTGCACCATGGCCAGAATCCTGGAAAGCTTGGTATCGGCAAAGGCGGCCGTGACCGTGACGCGGGCCAGCGTTTCCAGGTTGATCATGCCGGCCAGCACGGCCTCGCCCGGCTGCTTGGTCTGCGGGGCCGATTCGCCCGTGAGCGCGGCCGTGTTAAACGAAGCCGCCGCAGTTTGCAGCGTGCCGTCGAGAGCTACTTTCTCGCCGGGCCTGACCTCCATCACGTCCCCGATCTGTACCTGTTTGGGGTCGAGCACCAGGCTTTGCCCCGCCCGCACCACGGTGACTTCCGTGGCCTGAATCTCGAGCAGGGCCCGAATGCTGCGCTTGGCCCGGTTCACGGCCGCATCCTGGAACAGCTCGCCCACCGTGTAGAACAGCATCACGGCCACGCCTTCGGGGTACTCACCGATGGCAAACGCCCCGAGCGTGGCGATGCTCATGAGCAAAAACTCGTTGAAGATGTTGCCCGAGGGAATGCTCTGCACGGCCGAGCGGATTACCTTCCAGCCCACCAGCAGAAACGCCACGCCGTACCACACCGGGCGGACATTGCCGGTGAAGAAGCCGACCTTGTAGTAATCCAGGGCCAGGCCCACCAGCAGCAGCGCGAAGCTGACGCCGGGCCAGAGGTAGGGGGTATCGCCGGCCGGGCCGTGGTCGTCACCCGAGCCGTGGTCGTGGCCGGCATGCTCGTCCGTCGCCGCTTTGCCGCCCAGGTCCACGACCTTTTTGCCCGCGGGATGATTGTGGCCGGTATGGTCGTGTTCGGCGTGGTTGTGCCCAGGCACGTCGTGGCCCTCGGGCTCCGTGGCGGCCTCGGGGGTGAGCTGGTCGCGGCTGAGCGCGCCCACGTTTTCGAGCTTCACCTGCTTGGCGGTGTTGAGTTCTTCGTCGGTATTGGGGGAAATTGGGTCAGGCATGGAAATAAGAATTGCAGCGATGAAAGAGTGAGGCGGCTGGCTTGGTTACCAGTCCACGAAAAAGCCGGCCAGGCCCACCAGTACGAGGACGGCCCCGGTAAAGCGGCGCTCGTAATGGGCGAGGCCCGCGAGGTTGAGGCGCCGGATGCCCGTGTACGCCGCGGCTACCAGCGCGCTCATGGCCCCCACCGACACGACCAGGTAAGTGGCCATGGTAAGGGCCAGCGTCGCTGTGCCGTGGGTGCCGGCAGCTAAGAAGAAGGTTTGAATTTCCAGGCAGGGCGCCAGAAACATGGTGGCCGCCAGCCCCAGCACCACCCGGCCGCGCGGCCGCACGGCCACCAGCTCTGGGTCGGGGTGGGGCTGGCCGGCCCCGGAAAAGGCGTACAGCAGGCCAATGGCTACCAGCAGGGCCGGGGCGGCCACCCCCGCAAACTGCGAAAAGCGGGCCGACAGGCGCCAGCCCAGCAGGCCCAGCGCCAAGCCTAGCAGCACCGTGCTCAGCACGTGGGCCAGGCCCGCTACCATCGTCACCCCCACTGCCCGCCGCAGGGGCCAGCGCTCTGCCCGCGCCACGGCCAGCACTGGCGCCCAGTGGTTGGGAATGGCGGCGTGCAGCAGGCTAAGCAGGAAAACCCCGGTGAGCAACTGGAGCATAGGCAGAAATTAAGAGCGAGGCCAGAACAGCACCACGGCGATGCCCAGCAGGATCAGGGCCCCGCCGAGGACATCGAACCGATCGGGCTTAAAGCCGTCGAAGTAGGCTGCCCAAGCAATGGACATGACGATGAATACGGCCCCGTACACGGCGTAGGTCTTGCCAAACGAGGTCGGCTGCCAGGTGGCCACCCAGCCATAGACCATGAGCAGCAGCGCCCCCGCCAGGCCGGTCCAGGCCGGGCGGTCGGCCTTGAGCCACTGCCACATCAGGTAGCCGCCCCCGATTTCGCAGAGCCCCGCTAGGAAAAACACGGCCAGAGGTTTAAGAATGGATAGCATAGCATTACGGTACAGTAGGCCAGAGAGGACTATTCCTCTTCCTCGGCGTTCTTCATCTTCGCCAGCAGCGAGTACGCGCCTTCGGTTACGAAGGTGGTGGTGGCCGGCAGGTCGGTGGGCAGCGTTACTTCCGTGAAGCCGTCCTCACTGCGGCCGGTGGGCAGGGCCACCATGCGGTAGCGGCCCGCCGCTTCGGCCACGAAGCCGTAGCTCCGGCCCTCGAAGCGCACCAGCGCCGCGTTGGGCAGGGCCGGCACATCGGCGCGGCCGGTTTCGATGGTGGCCCGCACGTACAGGCCCGGCAGCAGGGCCCGGTCATTCTCTTTATCCAGATGGCCGTGCACGCGCACGGTGCGGTCTTCACCGATGGCCTGGGCAATGAGGTACACCCGGGCCGTGCGCTCCTGGCTGCCCTTGGCCGAGTCGCTGGGCAGGGTGAAGCGGATGAGCTGGCCTTTCTGCAGCTTGGTGACGTCCTTTTCAAACACGGTCAGCTCGACGTGCAGGTGCTCGGGGTCCACGATTTCAAACAGGGTTTCGGTCGCTGTCACGCTCTGACCCACGGTCACGTTCACCGTTTTTACGAAGCCCGCCCGCGGGGCGCGCAGCGTGGCCGTGCTCACGAGGCGGCCGCCCACGGGCAGGCCCGCCAGCCGCAGCCGGGCGGCCTGGGCGTTGGTCTGCACCCGCAGGGCGTTGTAGTCGGCCAGGGCCCGCTGGTAGTTTTTCTGGGGCGCTACTTCCTGCTCGTAGAGCTCTTTCTGGCGGGCCAGCTCGGCGCGGGCGTATTCCAGGCGGCTGCCCGTTTCGAGGTAGTCCTGCTGGAGCTGCACAAATTCGGGGTTGCGAATAACGGCCAGCGTCTGGCCCTTGTTCACCCGGGTGCCCTGCAGCAGCGTGGTGTTTTCCACGAAGCCGCCCAGCGGGGCGGTGATGGCCACCGAGCTTTCCGGGGGCACGTCCAGGGTGCCCGTCACGGCCAGGCCCGTGCCCATGGGGCGCGTGGTGAGCGGGCCGGTTTTCAGGCCGCCGGCCTGCTGTTCGGCGGGCGAGAGGGTCACGATTTCGGGGTCAGCTTCAGCTTCGGCGCCCTCACCGGCTTCGCCCGGAGCTTCGCTGGCCGTTCCTTCCAGCTCGGCAGGAGCGGCTTCCTTGGTTTTAGAGTCACAACCGGCCAGGTTTACACCTAGCAGCAGAAGAAAAAAGAGTTGCTTGCGCATAGGATACGTCAGAAAAAGAAGGAGCTACTGCGCGGCCGTGCCGAGCAGGTAGTCGAGTTCGATGATGGTTTGATTATGGGCCAGCAAGGCGTCGAGGTGGGCGGTGCGCAGCTGCAGGGCCCGGTCCAGGTTGAGCAGGTACTCGGAGTAGCCCATCTCGCCGGCCTGGAAGGCGCGGGTGCTCAGGCGCACGATGACGGCCGCCTGGGGCAGGCCGGTCTGCTCGTAGAACTGCACCCGCTCGACCAGCTCCTGGCGGCGGGCCTGCAACTCGTCCACGCGAGCGGCTAATTCGGCCTGGTAGCGCTGTGCCTGGGTCCGGGCTACCTTTTCCTGCAAGCGGGCAGCCTGCACCCGGGCTTTTTGCGGCCCGCGCAGCAGCGGCAGAGCCACGCCGGCTGTCACGCCCTGGAACCGGTCGCTGCCGCCGTAGTAGCGCTCCGGACCGCCTAAGCCGCCCACGGTCTGGGGGCCAATCAGGCTTTGGTTGAAGTAGCCCAGCGTGAAATTGGGCAGACCCTGGGCCTGCTCGGCGCGGGTCGTGGCCTGCCGCTCCCGCACCTGCTGCTGCAAGACCCGCGCCTGGGCGTTCTGGGCCAGCAGGGAGGTATCCGCACTGGCCACCGGGGCAGTGGCAGTTGTAAGGGGCCGCAGCACACTGTCGGCCAGGGCAATAGCAGTCGGCTGCTGCAACAGGGCCTGCAGCTGGCGCTGGGCCACGGCGTAGTCGGTGCGGGCCTGTCGCAGCAGAGTCTGGGTTTCACCCTGCTGCACCAGGGCGGTGGCGGGTTCCAGACGAGCGACCTCGCCGGTTTTAAAGCGTAGGTTAGCCGCCCGCAGAAACTCCGAGTAAATGCTGTCCTGCCCGCGCAGCACCCGCAAACGGTGCCGGGCATGCACGGCCTGCTCGTAGCTCAGGCGCACCTGCCGCCGCAAGTCCGCTTGCACCTGACCTAGCTCCAGCTCGCGGGTGGCTACCTGGGCGTCGGCTAGGCGGGCCTGGCTGCGGTACACACCAGGCAAACTCAGGGGCTGGGTAATGCTGATTTGGTTGTCTTTGCGATAGGAATTGTACTGCCCGTAGGTGCCCTGGATGGTGGTGCGCCCGAGCACATCGACAGCTCCACGGCGTACGGCCTGCTGGGTTTCGAGCGCCCCGCGGGCGGTCGTCACCGTGCCGTTGGTTTGCAGGGCTTGCGTGACGGCCTGCGTGGCCGAAAGCGGCGCTTGCTGGGCGTGGCTGGCCATAGGTAATAAGCCAAGCAGCAGAAACAGACTGCCCAGCGTTTTGTGCAGAGCGCGGGAACTGCTTTCGTTGGGTGCCACATCGGAGGCCTCTGGAGTTGGGGCATTGCGTTCCGCCAGGGCGTAGAGCACGGGCAGCACCAGCAGCGTGAGCAGCGTGGCCGTGAGCAGGCCGCCGATGACCACGGTGGCCAAGGGACGTTGCACTTCCGAGCCGGCCGAGGTGCTCAGGGCCATGGGCAAAAAGCCCAGCGAGGCCACGGTGGCGGTCATGAGCACCGGCCGCAGGCGCACTTCGGCCCCGCGCCGGATACGTTCCACCAAGTCGGTGATGCCTTCGGCTTTGAGCTGATTAAAGTAGCCGATGAGCACGATGCCGTTGAGCACCGCTACCCCAAACAGGGCAATGAAGCCCACGCCGGCCGAGATGCTGAACGGCATGCCGCGCAGCCACAGGGCCAGCACCCCGCCGATGGCCGAGAGCGGAATGGCCGTGAAAATGAGCACCGACTGCTTGAGCGAGCGGAAGGTGAAAAACAGCAGCACGAAAATCAGCCCCAGCGCCACCGGCACGGCCACCAGCAGGCGGTCGGTAGCTTGGCGCAGGTTCTCAAACTGCCCGCCGTAGGTGGCGTAGTAGCCGGGGGCCAGGTTCAAGTCCCGGTCCACGCGGGTTTGCAGGTCCTGCACCACGCTTTCCACGTCGCGGCCCCGCACGTTAAACGCCATCGAGATGCGGCGCTTGGCGGCGTCGCGCTGAATCTGGTTGGGGCTGTCCACCAGCTCCACCGTAGCTACCTGTTCCAACGGCACCTGGACACCGCCGGGCGTGGCAATGAAGAGCTGCTTGACCGAGTTGATGTCCTGACGCAGGTCGGCGCGCAGGCGCAGCACCACGTCGAAGCGGCGCTCCTGCTCGAACACCTGCCCGGCGGTCTGGCCAGCGAAGGCCGTTTGCACGGTGTGGTTCACGTCCTCCACGTTGAGCCCGAACTGGGCCAGGCGGTTGCGGTCCAGCGTCACTACAATCTGGGGCAGGCCGGTCACCTCTTCGGCGTAAATGTCCACCGCGCCGGGTACTTTCCGCGCCAGGGCCGCCGCCTGGCGGGCGTAGCGGCTGAGCTGCTCCAAGTCCTCGCCAAATATCTTCATGACCACGTCCTGCTTGGCCCCGGTGCTGAGCTCGTTGAAGCGCATCTGAATGGGCTGCTGGAAGCTGAAAGTCACGCCGGGGATGACGCTCACGGCTTCCGTCATCTTCTCGGCCAGCTCTTCCTGCGTTTTGGCCGACGTCCATTTGTCCTGGTCTTTTTCCAGCACCACCATCAAATCAGCCGCTTCTACCGGCATGGGGTCCGTGGGGATTTCCGCCGAGCCGACTTTGGCCACCACCTCCTTGACCTCCGGGAATTGCTTCAACAGAATCCGCTCGGCCTGCTGGGTTTTGTCGGCCGTGTAGCCCAGCGAGCTGCCTACCAGCGTGCGCATTTCCACGGCGAAGTCCCCTTCGGAAAGGGTTGGGATAAACTCGCCGCCCAGGGTGCGGAACAGCAGCACCGTCCCCACGAGCAGGGTCACGGCCGTGCCCAGTACCAGCACCTTCGCCCGCAACGCCCACAGCAATACGGGCTCGTAGAGGCGGGTGAAAAAGGCCATCATGCGGTCCGAGAAGTTTTCCTTCGGCTGGGTGTTGCGGCTCAGCGCCAGCGCTGACATCATGGGCACGTAGGTCAAACTCAGGATAAAAGCGCCCAGAATGGCGAAGGCCACGGTCTGGGCCATGGGCCGGAACATCTTGCCCTCCGTGCCCACCAAAGCCAGCAGGGGTAGGTACACGATGAGGATGATGATTTCCCCGAACGCGGCCGACGAGCGAATCTTCGAGGCTGCCTGGTAGGTTTCCTCGTTCATCTGCTCCTGGTTGAGCCGGGCGGTGGCCGCCAGCGTGCCGCCATGCAGGCGGTGCACGATGGCTTCGACGATAATCACGGCCCCGTCCACGACCAAGCCGAAGTCGATCGCGCCCAGCGAGAGCAGGTTGCCCGACACGCCGAACACGCGCATCAAACTAATGGCAAACAGCATGGCCAGCGGAATCACCGAGGCCACCACCAGGCCGGCGCGCCAGTTGCCCAGAAACAAGACCAGCACCAGAATGACAATCAGCGCGCCCTCGGCCAGGTTCTTGGTCACGGTGCCGATGGCCCGGCCCACCAACTCCGAGCGGTCCAGGTACACATCGACGATGACGCCCTTAGGCAGGGATTTTTGCACGGTGGCCATGCGCGTTTTCACAGCCTGGATTACCTCATTGGCGTTGGCACCCTTAAGCATGAGCACCACCCCGCCGGTGACTTCGCCCTGCCCGTTGCGGGTCATAGCCCCGTAGCGTACGGCCGACCCGAACTGGACCTGGGCCACGTCGCGCACCAGCACGGGCAGGCCACTGTCGGTTTTGCGCACCACAATATTGCCCAAATCGGCCGGCGTGGCGGCCAGGCCATCGGTGCGAATAAAGTAGGATTGCGGATTCACATCGAGGTAAGCGCCGCCCGTGTTCTGGTTGTTGCGCGACACGGCCTGGTACACCTCATCCACGCTCACGCCCAAGGAGCGCAGCCGGGAGGGGTCCAGGGCAATTTCGTACTGCTTGAGCAAGCCGCCAAAGGACGATACATCGGCCACGCCGGGCGTGCCCAGCAGCTGCCGGCGCACAATCCAGTCCTGCATGGTGCGCAGCTCGCGGGCATCGTACTTCTTCTCGTAACCGGGCGCGGGACGCAGCACATACTGATAAATCTCGCCCAGGCCGGTGCTGACCGGAGCCAGCGTGGGCCGCCCCACGCCCGGGGGAATCTGTTCCTGCGCTTCCTGCAGGCGCTCGGCAATCTGCTGGCGACCCCAGTAAATATCGATGTTGTCTTTAAAAACGATGGTGACCACCGAGAGGCCGAAGCGGGAAAAGGAGCGCACCTCTTCCAGGTCGGGGATAGTGGCCACGCTCTGCTCGACGGGAAAGGAGACGAGGCGCTCGATGTCGCTGGCGGCCAGCGAAGGTGCTACCGTGTACACCACCACCTGGTTGGTGGTGATGTCGGGCACGGCGTCGATGGGTAAGTGCTGGAGGGAGTAGCTGCCCCAGGCCACCAGGGCCAAAGTCAGCAGCCCGATGATGAGCTTGTTATGAATGGAAAAATAGATCAGCCGGTCGAACATCCGCTGGTTGGGGTTAGGTCTAACACTTCCGAGAAAACCCTGCTGCCGGGCGGTTCCGGCCAGGAATAGCGGAAACAGCGCGACTACGATGCACCCGAGTGCCCGCGCCACGCGTGGGCATGCCCGACGAGGCCGCTTATACAGGAGCAGGCCCCCGGAGGGGGTGGTCAGCAGGAAAACGAGGGAAAAGTTAGGCCCGCGGCGGTTGCCAGATGGCCCCCGGAACACGGGTTGGCGCCGCCACTACGAGCTGGCGGTGCTGGAGAGCAGAGCCCCATACCTGGGGCGGGGTTTGGGCGAGCGCCGGCAGCGGGGCCAGTGGTACAACGGCCCCACCGCAGCAGTGGCACTGGCAGAAAGGGGAACACCAGTCACTCAAGCCATCAGCCCCACAATCCGAGTGGGAAGAGGCCGCCACCTTCGTTTGCGTCTGGTCCTGACATACGGGGGCCTCGTCGGCGCAGGTCAGGCACGAGAGGCAGGCGAAGTACAAGGCAAAAAACAGAGCAGACAAACGCATCACGAGCAAAGGTAACGACAACAAAGAATTAGCAGCTACCGTTTTTTACCAGCTTCATTCAGCAAAGGTTCCTTTCCTGCCCTTACGCCCACACGATGAACCTTGATAAGCTAAAAGAGAATAGAAAACTGGCTGTAAGGAGGTTGGTTTCACCACTTCTCTGGTAGAACTCACCTCTCATCAGGTTTGCGGCGGCGTTCTGCAACAGTCCCCTAACTTCCAGAGTCGAGTGGCTGAACTAGCAGTTAGGTGTTTTGCCGTTAAAAAATCAGGCTTACAAAGTAGGGTTAGAAACCAGCGAGCTTTTTCCTTGGGGGCCTTGACTGGCTGAGGTAGCGCAGGCAACTCTTTTGACAGAACGTGCGAAAACAGGTTATGATAAAGGGCCCTTATCACAACTATACGCAGTTGCTTCGGACAACTTACAGCACTGGCCTATAAGGTATTTCGATCCCAAAACCCTAGGAGTGAGCGGCAGCCGTCGCAGAAATAGGGTTGACCAACGCTCGGTAAACTCGGGGGCTTAGTGCTGGTGGCGCACCCCTACCTGGTCTGCAGCACCCGCCCCAAAACCCTTTTTGTCCGATCGACTCTAAGCCCCTTTTTGACGGTTCGGCGCGCGTCGAAGCGTGGGGCTAAGTTGTCCCGGCTACGGGGAGCGGCAGACGGGCAGAGAATCGTATCTTCCGCTCGTGCAACTGGTCTACACTTCTGCCTCTTTGCTGCTCCACCTGTGTCCCGCCCAAGGCCTGCTGCGCCTGGGCTGGCAGGCAGGGGTCAGCAGTGCGGGCTTTTTGCAAGGACTGACGGCGGCCGTGACCCTCACCCACGCGCAGGGAGTGCGTCACTGGCTCACCCTCAACCACCACGTCTACCCCCTCGCGCCCGCCGAGCAGCTCTGCCTGCAGGAGCACGCCCTGCTGCCGCTGCACCAAAGCACGTTGCAACGGGTCGCCATTGTCTTGCCGCCGCGCGCGTTCGGCGGACCCGGGTACGATTCGCTGATTGCCGATAGCCGGGCCTTGGTTTCCTACCAGTTGGAATACTTTCCAGGCATCGTCCCGGCTCGGCAGTGGCTGCAGGGCGGGGGCGACGGGGTATAGGGAACAAGAGCTGTAGAAAGGCTATAAACTACTGGTAGCTACTCCCTAACCGCAACACGTAGCTCAGTGCCGTGGCTGGCAAACTGGCCTTCTTATAGCAGCGGAGGGATAAAACTACTCTAAGCTCTTTGGGCAGTCATACTATTGGCCTTGGTTAAAAGTTTGGTCCAATAGTCGCATTTGAATTTGCGGCGGGGTTGCTTTCCGCCGCTTCCCATTCGACGGTGAGCAACGCCTCCAAATCAAACTGTAGCGCACCGATCAAGGCCTCGTCCGAGAAATCAAATTCTCCTTGTAGGTTGATGTGCTTTTTCCAGGCCTTACCGTGCTGAATGCTCCGTATTTTCAGAGGGCCCAAGAGGGTATCATCGTACCGAAAATGCGTCTGCTGCAAACGTTACTGAATGCTAGGCTCACTTTTTTTGCTTCTGGAGAGAAGCCCGCTCGGGTTGTTTGGTTTAACACGAGTGCCTGCTTAGTTGCCTTGGGACTCCTCGGCTTCCGATGGGCTGTCCTTTTCGGATGCGACCAGGACCGGGTAAGTGAAGTAAACGTAGCCCAACGCGGCCATGTTGGTCACCACCAGACTAAGCCAGCTGGCCATCGGGACTAGGATTATTCCCCAACCTGCGGCTACCACCAGGGCCGTATTCCGGCGATACCGCCGCTGGCACTCTGGCGGGAGTTGCGGGTAGCCCAGCCAGAGCAAGGACACCGTATACAGGGTCAGCCCCAGGGGTAAGAGCCAGACGGTGGGGTTGCCGTGGAGCACATCGAAGACGCCCAGGGCCACGGTGCCGCTGCCCAGGTAGACAGGCAAATGCCCCAGCGCATAGCGCAACCCACTCTGGTGCTCTTTCCGCACGAGCAGCTTGGTATGGTGCTGGTAGTACCACCACCACAAGCCCACGCCCAGCACGAAGCCACTGGCTGACGTGATTAAGGCGGGTCCCTGCCATAAGAGGTCGCCCAAGTCGCGGGGCAGCACCTCGATATTTTGGCTGACCACAATCATGGTGAACTCCCGAAGTCGGCTGGTGAAGTGCTCTTGCGTGGCGGGAAACTGCTTAGCCAGCCGCTGGTTGAGGCGCGGCGTAATCAAGTCAATCAGCAGTCCCCCTAGCTTCCACCACAGGCCATAGGTGGGCCACAAGCCGCCGATCACCCAACCCAGCCAGCCCAGCGAGTAGCCTGTCAGTAAACCGCGCGCCAGGGGCCGGGCTTTTTCATCGGTCCAGTAGGTATACGCATAGAGCCCGAGCAGCAGCCCCCGGGCTGCCACGTAACACCAGGTGAAGCCCGCGACTTTCCCCTCCAGCGTCTGGGGGGCCGTCACGGCCAGCAACACCAGCAGCACCATACTCAGCAGCAGGCCGCCTTGCTGCCAGCGGGAATTGCGGTCAAACCGGTCGAAGTACATCGAGAAGCCATTCCACAACCACCACGACGGTACAAAGACGGCGCAATACTGTCCGTAGTTGGCCAAGGTGACAGTCTTGGTGAACATGGTGGTGAGCTGCCCGATGAGCACGCCGGCCACCAGGTCGTAGAAGGGCTCCAGCCAGCGGTCCACTGGGGTCTGGCCCCGCTCGTCGTCGGGGGCTTCCGCCGTGGGCTTGAGTTCGTGGGCATTGGGATCAGCCATGGGTAAGGGGGTGCGGGTTTGAGGAGCTTAGGCGGATCCATCCCTCGAATTGCGGCTGGGAAAACGGTACGAGGGCGACGAGATGCTGGTACTGACAAGCCTTATAACAATACAAAGCAGCAGTCGGCCTCGCCTTTTTCTCGACTGGTCCGCCTACCGCCCGCCAAGCGTACTGAGGCAAGAAGTGGTGTTGCAAGGAGGCAGGAGCTATCAGGGGTAGTTAGATGGCCAGCGCTACGGGGCGTTTTACAAGGCGACGTTTAGAAAAAGCCGATGTTGTTAGAATAGAGCATAGCGGCCCATCTGTTGCGTACCACTAGTAGAATAGACGGCAGGGTATATGCTTTTTGTCCTATTCACTCCCAGTGTAGTTAACTAGGTAAAGTATAGGTGTTGGCTTGATCCTTGTACACGAATTTCCGAACTATCTTCTCGCTCTTTATGTAGGCAAGCTCTATCTACTCGAGGGTTTGACAGCCACTCTAATTTGTTTCCTATTCTGCTTATGCACCATATTCTTTACTTAAGCCAAGTTAGCGCCTCCCTCAGCGAAGACGAATTACAAAGGTTACTGCAGAAATCCCGGGCCAATAACCAGAGGCGTAACATCACGGGCATCCTGCTCTATTGTGCCCCGCAGTTTATGCAGCTCCTTGAGGGCGAAGAAGCCGACGTGGCGCGGCTCTACTCGAAACTAGCGCAAGACTCCCGCCATACGGGCCTGATCAAGCTGGCGGATAAACCCGTCACGTACCGCAGCTTTGCGGAGTGGAGCATGGCCTTCGAAACGGTTTCCGAGGAGAAATTCACGTATTTAAGCGGCTACCTGCCCGTGGCCCAAGTTGACTTCACGACGGCCTCCTTCAGCGTGAGCGATAGCGCCCTGTTGCAAATGGCTAAAGCCTTTGTCTGCGCCCCCGCCGGGTAACCCAACCCGGAGTTCTTCGGGCCAAAGGGCGGCTTCACCAGCTACGAAAGCATCGTTCTGCTCGTAGGGGATTTACCAAGTAACTCGGCGCCGGCAATT
The DNA here is from genome assembly GCF_964242765.1 of uncultured Hymenobacter sp. Classification (NCBI taxonomy): domain Bacteria; kingdom Pseudomonadati; phylum Bacteroidota; class Cytophagia; order Cytophagales; family Hymenobacteraceae; genus Hymenobacter; species uncultured Hymenobacter sp. Next base: position 78,086 of record NZ_CAXTBM010000012.1, on the reverse strand, counting down.
GCTTTCTTCGCTTCTTATGAGCCCAGGTTACCGCCCGCCGTCCACGCAGTGGTACAATCAGCCAGCCCTCGTGCTGCTGCTGTGCGTGCTTGTGTTGCCCCTCGGCCTCTACGGGCTGTGGAAGTCGACGACTATTCCGCCCCCAATTAAGGTCATCGTTCTCGGCAGCGTAACGTATCTGCTCTATCACCTGGTGGCAAGGGGCTCGCGGTAGACTCTTCCCTTTCCTTGGTATGCGTACCGAACGGCTCCCCGCTGCGGGCTAGGGGTATCGGACCAGCGAATACGACCTCGACAACTAGTGGGTGTACACCCACTGGTGAGGCCCGCAAACACATATTGGCATCCTGGCCGGGATCAACGAGTATTTACCCCCGCTCTGGGATATAGCAACCTGTCGGTTCGAGTCATACACCACGTTCCCCTGTTGGTATACCAGTTCGATGAAGACAAAAGACAGGTTCTGACCATCCGCAGTAAGCTTGGTATGGTCGGCAGTGAGGCGCAGCGCGACGGGTGGACCGCTCGTTTTTAAAACGGCCGAGGCTCCTTCCTTGCCTTCCATTGCTTCCACCGCTTTCAGCTTCCCGGCCTGGTAGGGAACCACAAATGAGGCCGTATACACTTCACCCGTTTCCTTTTCGGCGATAAGCTGGTTGTTCAGGTACAGCCTTACCTTAGGCGACCGGCTGTACACATTCACTTTTAGGTCTTTCCCTTACTGCCCAGGGAACGTCCAAGACAGCAGCTCTTCCGGCTAGCCCCAGAAGCTGACCTGGCGGATTTTGCCCACCGCCACGGGCTTCTCTACCGCCATACTGATTTTACGGGTTCGCCAGATCACATCCTGATAATAGAACTGCGGTTTCTTGGTGCCTAAAAGGTCCAAGTCGCCACACCACCCGTTGAACCAGGGCCAGCCCATAAACTGGTGGCCATTTTCTTGTGGGTTTACCTCGATGGAGTTGCCAATGCCCGACTTCCCCAGATAGTCTAGGGCCGTCCAGACAAAATGACGTACTCCTTGTTTTTGTTGCTTGGTTCGGCGCATATTCAAGGGCGAATCGGGCTGCTCGCGGCGCCCGCCCCCAGCAGAAGTCAGGGGGGCGGCAAGGGCGGATCGCCTGCTCCCAGCGCTTGCTTTCCTTGTTGATTTTTCCTGTTCTCTACTACTTCTTGGCTATGAAACAACTCTTTACCCCGCTGCTGCTGTTGGCCGCCAATTGGCTGCTGGGCGCGCCCGCCACGCAGGCCCAAGTGGCCCCCGGCAATGGCCCCACCGAAACCGTCACCCAAGTCGAGGTCGGGGTGTTCCGCGTTGCCCTGGATCCGCTCTTTGTGGTACGGGAACGGGTGGTCGACGCGGCCGGCAACACCTATGTCACGGGCACGACCACCAGTTTTGCGGGGACCGGCTCGGATGTGCTGACGGCCAAGTACGCGCCGAGCGGACAGTTGCTCTGGCAACACCGCTTCGACTCCTTCCCGACCCTGCGCAGCGCCGACGAGGCCCGCGCCCTGGCCGTGGACGCGGCCGGTAACGTGCTCGTGACGGGTTCGACGAGCATCCTTCTTTTCGGTTCTAATCAAGTCATCCAGAACTTTCTTACCATTGCCTACTCCCCCGGGGGCGACGTGCGCTGGTCGGCGCAGTATACGCAGGGCGACAATCTAGAACGCGCTGCCGACGTGGCCGTGGACGCGGCGGGCAACGTGTACGTGACGGGCACGTCCACGACGACCTCTGCGGCGAACAATTATGAAGCCGTGACGGTGAAGTATTCGCCCGCGGGGCAGCAACTCTGGGCCACCGCCCGCACCAACACCGCGCCGTTGTTGGAGGAGGCGCGGCAGGTGGTCGTCGCGGCCAACGGGGAGGTGGTGGCCCGGGGGGAGCGCCTCATCAAAAAGTACGCAGGGGCCACGGGGCAGCTGCTGTGGGTCGGCCGCAGTGCCGAGCCCATCCAAAGCCTGGCCGTGGACCCGACGGGCCAGGTGCTGACGACGAGCAACGCGGCCAGCAACTACGTAACAACTAAATACGCGAGTACTACCGGTCAGCGGCTCTGGGAAGCGCGCTATGATGGGGGCAGCAACGACGAAGTAACCGCCCTCGCGGTCGATGCCGGGGGCAACGTGCTGGTGACGGGCACGTCCGCGCAGACCAGCACGGGGCAAGATTACGCGACGGTCAAGTATGCGCCCGGCGGCCAGCAACTCTGGGTGGTGCGCTATAACAGCCCCACCAACGGCGCGGATGCGGCCACGGCGCTCGTCCTTGATGGCGCCGGCAACGTGTACGTGACCGGCCGCTCCCGGGGCAGCGCGGGGGACAACGACTTCCAGACCCTTAAGTACACGCCCACCGGCCAGCAAGTGTGGGAAATACGCTACAACGGGGCCAACAACAGCGATGATATCGCCACCACGATTACCTTGGGCAGCGGCAGTCAGGTGTACGTGACGGGCAGCAGTGGGGCCGATATCGCGGTGGTCAAGTACGCGCAGGCCAGCACAGGCCCGGCTCTCTACCGCATTCATGCCGGGGGCGAGCAAGTCAGCACCGCGCTGGGGACCTTTGCCGCCGATCAGTACGCCTTAGGGGGAACCACGTATGCCACCGACCAGCCCATTGCCGGCACACCGGATGACGCCCTCTACCAGAGTGAGCGCTACGGCCCTGCCTTCTCGTATGCCTTCCCCGTCAGCCGGGGGCAGCAGTACCAGGTGGTGCTCCACTTTGCCGAAGTCTACGCCACGCAGGTCGGCCAGCGCGTCTTCGATGTGGCCCTGGAAGGCAACACGGTGCTCGACAACTACGACCTCTACCGCAAAGTGGGGGCCTACACGGCCACCACCGAGCGCTTCACGGTGACTGCGGCCGACGACGAGCTCAACCTCAACTTTAGCTCGCTGGCCAGCGCAGGGGGGGTGGACAACGCCAAGATCTCGGCCCTCGAGATCTATCGCTTGAACATACCCCCCACCCCGACGGCCGTGCTGCGCCTCAAGGCCGGCAGCGGGCAGCTTAACACGAGCTTCGGGTCCTTCGCCGCCGATCAGTACGCGACGGGCGGCGCGGTCTATGCCACCACGGCGCCTATTGCCGGCACCGAAGACGATGCCCTCTATCAGACGGAACGCTACGGCAGCTTCACCTACACTCTGCCCGTGCCCAACGGCACCTACACCGTCACGCTCCACTTTGCCGAACTCTACTGGAACCGCGCCGGCCAGCGCGTGTTCAATGTGGCCGCCGAAGGCACGACCGTGCTTAACGCCTACGACATTGTGCAGAAGGTCGGGCCGCTAACGGCCACCACCGAAACCTTCCCCGTCACGGTCACCGACGGCGTGCTCTCGCTGGCCTTTGCCCCCGGCGCGGGTGGAGTGGATCAACCCAAGGTGTCGGCCATCGAAGTGCTGCGTGACAACTCCGCTCTACCGGTCCCCGCGGCGCGCCCCGCCGCCTCTCCCCTGGCGACCCCTACGGCAGCCAAGCTGCCCGTCTATAGCGCCCAGGTCAAACTCTACCCCAACCCGTCCGCTGACGGCCGCGTCACGGTCGATTTACCGGCTGCCTTCCAGGGCGAGGTCACCTATAGCTTGGTCTCGTCGCTGGGCACGACCGTGAGCCAGGGCCAGCGCACCGTTTCGGCCGCGGGGCAAGCCTTGACCTTCGACTTCTCGCACCAGTTAGCTACGGAAGGGCTCTACTACCTGCACCTGCGCGGAGCCAAGGGCCAGGCGCACGTCAAGCTGCTGCGTCAATAAACAGCCAAGCGCTCCCCCTATGCGCTGGCGCTCCGTACTAAGCGTCCCGCGGGGATAGAAGAACCTCCTTGAGGGGAGCGGCAGCCGGGGCAAACCGCCGGCCAGCAACGAGGTGCCGTGCGTAGCGCGGGGCAGTGGCGGAAAAGCCAAAAGGGTCTGTCGCCTTGGGCGGCAGCCCCTTTTTAGGCCCTGATCTGCTACCCGGACCACGAGGTACTGTCCTGCTGGAATAGCGCGCGGGGAAACGCCTATTCTCCCCTTGAGTACCTTCCAGTGGAACATTTACAAAAGGTTCAAGCCCATAGAGCAACTGAAAAGCTACGCCGTATCTACGTGCAGCAGTTTTTCCTTATCCGACAGCGATACGCCGACTCATAGCTTCTTATTCGCCCCAGTTTGGCCCTTGGCCTCCCTGCTGCTAACCGGCTCTACTGCGACCTTATCTCAGCGACGGGGGCTTTTTACCGCCCTGTTGGCCCGAACACGGGACCTGTTTTTCAGCCCTAGTAAACCCGCGATCGAATGCGAATAGAGCTTGTTTCTTCCGAAAATCATGGTCTCCTCGTCGACCTCTTGTGTGAGCTGCATCACTACTACCACCCCGGCTCGTCCCTGCCGCCGGAGCTCATGCGAACTCATCTGCTCCACCATCTGCTGGCGGCCGATTCGCCCTTGCGGCTCGGCATGGCCCTGAAGGAGGGCGGCCGGGCGGTTGGCTTCGTCGCCGTGTCGCTCACTTACTCGCTCGTGGAAGCGGCGCCCGCGAGTCGCCGTCAATGTCAGCTCAAGGAGCTCTATGTCCGCTCGGCCGAGCGCAGCCGGGGGGTCGGCCGCCAGCTGATGCGGTGGGTGGCCCAGTACGCGCTCGACAAGGGGTGTTGCCGCCTGGATTGGCCCGTGAACGCGGCCAATCGGCGCGGCATTGCGTTCTACGAAGGCCTAGGCGCCCAGCTCGTGGCCGATCGGCTCAGCTACCGCTTGTCGGGGGGGCGCCTGAAAGCGTGCGCGGAAGCGACCAACTGGTAGGCCGTCAACCAGTGGCGGGCACGTTGTCCGACTAGCGGCTAACGGACGTACTCTGCCCCAGCAGGTGCTCGGCCGAAAAGGCCCCGCCAGCGAGCAGGAGACGGCGCTTGGGCGGGGTTTGCCCCATCAGGCGCGCCCCGTCACGCCGACACCGGTTGGACGCCTACCCTCTGTTCAGCAGACGAGAGCAACCAAACACTCGTTTTTCTGGGACGGTGTCTAGGTCCTGGACTACTCCTTAGGTGGTCACCACAAGGACGCTAGCAAGGCCACAGGTCGTAGGAGGATAGGGTCGGCAAGTTGGGGTTATAAAAAGAATCGCGCGTTTCTTTCTGGCCCTACTTTGTGGCCCCGCGTGGCGGATGTTTTGGGAGCAGGGATTAGGAAAAGAAGAAGGGCCCCGAAACCGATGACAATATGAGCCTACCTCGAAGCAGCGCAACTTCATTTTTTGCCCCGTTTTAACGAGCATCCCCGCTACAGCCCCTGCCTGCCAGCAATTACCCAAACTGTCCAAGATAACTAGACCACCTCATAACCAGTTACGCAGCGTACAGCTGTTATGGATAGCCAAATCGGCCATGACTTGGCTAGGCTCTTCGCCGCCAAAGAGAATACAGAACACGGCCGTTTCTCGCAATTGCTCGCTGTATTGAAAGCGGGTCAGTAGATCCTGAATGTAGTTTTGCATAAGGACAGGTTTTGGGTGGACAACAGTTAACTTATTTCCGGACAAGACAGTTACTTACAGCCAGCTCGGTGCTGTCGTCAGCAGGGCGGCAATTACCTGGTTGAGGCGCCCAAACTCCACTTTCCAGACTGGTCACTTATCTGCCGGCCTGGCACTCCCAGGGAGGCTTGCTGCTGCGCTTCCCGGAATTCGGTGGGGCTTATCCCCGTATGCTTCTTGAAGAACTTGGCGAAGTAGTTGGGGTACTCGAAGTGAAGCAGGTAGGTGATTTCGGACACTGAATAGGTGCTATAAAGCAAATACTTGCGGGCCTCATCCAGGATATGCTCCTGCACCAGCTGGCTAGCCGACTTGCCGGCCATCTCCTGGCAGATGCGGTTTAGGTGCACCGGCGTAATGGCCAGGTCGGCGGCGAATTGGACAATGGTATGGGTGGTGCCCACCTGCCGGACGAGCTGCTGAAACTTGCGAAAGTACCGCAGCGCCGGGGTATCGGGCAGCGAGCCCCGCGCTGCGCTTTGCTGCCAAATGCGGAAGAGCACCACAAACAGCCGTTGCAGGCATAGGTGTAACATCAGCCGCTTTTCGGGTTGAGTATCGAACAACTCGTGGTCCACCTCCTGGAGCAGGGACCCTACCTGGCTTGCCGAATAGGGCTCGTCGAAGACCGTGAGGCACTGCACCGCGCCGAGCATGGCGGCCAGCGGGGAAGTGTTCGAAAAGAGGCCGTCAACCAGTGCGCTGGACAGCGTCAGGATATGCCCCGTCGCATCGGGGCTGAAGGTGAAGCCGTGCAGGGCGGTAGCCGGAATCAGCAGCACCACGGGGGCCGTCAGGTCGCTTTGACCGGTGGCTTGGAGGAACGTGACCTGACCCTGTTCCAGGTAGAAGAGTTGGAATAACTGCGCGTGTAGGTGCGGCTGAATAACCCATTCGAAGCGTCGGCTGCGGGTTTCGAGCCGTTCCGAAAACAGGTACTCGGTAGTACGCTGGGAATTGGCTTGCCCGTAGAGGCCGTCGAACTGGGTAATGCGCTGCATAGGGCGGCAAGATTCTGGCGAACATGAGCGGGTGCGTCCCGATGTTAATGTTCGATTTGTTGCTGCTAAAGATAGAATTGTAGCCGGCAACGGCGGCAGCAATGGCCGACCTTTGTATTCGTACTCAAACCCATAGGTCAACCGGCCGTTGATTTTCGTGGTCCCATCTAGTTGCCCTATTCCCAGCATGAAATTCACCCGCCTTCTCCCTGTTCTCGCGACTGGTCTGCTTATCCAGCAGGTAGGCCTGGCGCAGCCGACCACGCCGTTTGGCGGGATGCCTGCTGGTGGAGCGCCTCGCGGGGGAATAGCGAAAGCTAGAAACCTAAGCATTAAGCGCAAATTTATGGACGTGGCCTATGCCGCCGTCTCCCCCGCGCAGCAGCTGGACATCTACCTGCCCGATGCCGGCAACGGGCCGTTTCCGGTGATTGTGTACCTCCACGGCGGCGCCTTCAAAATGGGCGATAAGGGCGACGACCAAGTAAACCCGGCGCTCGAAGGCCTCCGGCGCGGCTACGCGGTGGTGAGCGTCAACTACCGCCTGAGCGGCGAGGCCACCTTCCCGGCGCCGTTGGAAGACATCAAGGCAGCTATTCGCTTCGTGCGGGCCAACGCCAAGCAATACCAGCTCAATCCCAACAAGGTAGCCGCGTGGGGCAATTCCTCCGGCGCCAACATGGCCTCGCTGGTGGGCACGACCGGCGATACCAAGACCTTTGATAACCCGAAGCTGGGCCATGCCGGCCAATCGAGTGCCGTGCAGGCCGTCGTCGACTGGTACGGCCCCATTCAATTCGACCAAATGGATGCGCAGCTAAAGGCCAGCGGCAAGGGCCGCCCCGACCACGACGAGGCGTTGTCGCCGGAATCCGTGGTCATCGGCCAGCCGATACAGCAGGCCCCCGAGTTGGTCAGGCGCGCCAGCCCCGCCGCCTACCTCTCCAAAAACGACCCACCGTTCTTTATTGAGCACGGCACGGATGACCCCATCGTACCCACCCAGCAGTCGCAGAACTTCCACGCCGACCTCGTAAAAGTGCTGGGTAAAGACCACGTGACGCTCACGCTGCTGGAAGGAGCTGGCCACGGCGGTCCGCAGTTCGAAACCCCCGAAAATCTGGGGAAGGTCTTCGCCTTCCTCGACAAGTACCTCAAGTAAGCTCACCTGATTTTCCTGCCAGGCTTCGGTGACGGTAGCCGCCAACGCAGGTTCGACGGTGGCGGCTAGGGGGCTTCTGCTCACCGCGCCCTTGCTTCTGCCGCCGCACTATTTTTTGTTTTATGCCCAAAACCACCTCAGGCTCCCGGGGACTCATCCTGCTGCTGGGCCTGCTCACTGCCTTCGGGCCGATGAGCATCGATATGTATCTGCCGGCCTTTCCAGCCATTGCCCGCGAATTTGGGGTGGATATCGCGGCCGTGCAGTACACGCTGGCGGCCTACAACGTGGGCCTGGCCCTGGGTCAATTGCTCTACGGGCCGCTGGCCGACCAGTGGGGCCGCAAGCCTAACCTGCTGGTAGGCATGAGCATTTACGCCGTGGCGGCGCTGGGCTGCGCCTGGGCCACGTCGGTGCAAAGCCTGGTACTGCTGCGCCTGCTGCAAGCCGTGGGCGGCTGTACGGGCATGGTGCTGGCCCGCGCCATCGTGCGCGACCGGTTTGCCGGCAACGAGGCGGCCCGCGTTTTCTCCACCATGCTGCTGATAACTGGCGTGGCGCCCATCCTGGCGCCCACCGTCGGCAGCTTCCTGGTGACGCTGGGCGACTGGCGCCTGATTTTCCAGGTGCTGGCGGCGCTGGCTGTGCTGGCCCTGGCCGGCATTGTGTTCACGCTGCCCGAAACCTTGTCCGCCGAGCGCCGCAACCCGATGGCGGTGCGCCAGGCGTTTGGCACCTACGGCCGGCTGCTGCGGGACCGCTCGTTCGTGGGCTATGCCCTGACGGCGGGCCTGGTGCAGGCGGCCATGTTCGCCTACATCACGGGTTCCTCGTTCGTGTTCACGGGCTTATTTGGGCTCTCGGCGCAGCAGTTTGGGCTCCTCTTTGGCCTGAATGCCGCCGGCATCATTGCCGCTTCGCAGCTCAACAACCGCCTGCTGCGGCGTTTTACTTACCAGCAAATCCTGCGGGGCGCCACGCTGGTGAGTGTGCTGGCGGGCGGGGTGCTGCTGGGGCTGGCCAGCACCGGGTGGGGCGGAATCTACGGCATCACCCTGCCCTTGTTCGTGGTGGTGAGCAGCGTGGGCCTGACTTCGCCCAACGCCACCGCCGGGGCATTGCAGCAATACGCCCAGCAGGCCGGCAGCGCCTCGGCCCTGTTCGGTACGCTCATGTATAGCTGCGGGGCCGGGGCCGCGCTGGCCGTCAGTGCCCTGGCCAATGGCACGGTGGTACCGATGGCCGCCGTGATGGCCGGGTGCGCGGCCACCGCCTGCGTGCTCTACCGCGTACTGGTTATCCGGGAGCCCAAGGCAGCGTTGCAGGAGGCGCAGGCCTAAAGGCAGCCGGCAGGTTTCCCATTTCCTTTATCACCAAGATTCAGATGGATAAGAAAGAAAACCGTTACCACCTACGCGTGGAGCAAATTTCCGCCAAAACGGACTCGTTCGAGCCCGCTTCGCTCGAGTTCGACTTCAGCAACCACGACGATGTGCTGCACATTGTGCGGCTGATGCAGGCCAAGCCGCTCTTCGCCGACGCGGAGGAAGCCGCGCAGTTTGCCCTCGGGTTGAAGTTGTTTAGCGAAGTAATGCTCAAGCACCGCACCAACCCGCTGTTTGCGGAATTGGCACCGGCGTTCGGCGCGTTTATGAAAAAGCTTAAGGCCGCATAGGGAATCAGCTGTTTCTTCAAACAAGGGCCGGAAAGATGCCAACCTAGTGAAGAGGTAACATTACCCCTGCTCCTTTTCTTCTGGAAGAAGAGTACCTTCCACAGACCTGCTTGCAATGTCTCCGCTTCTTTCTTTACTATCCCTCGCTGATTACCTAGCTCTACCCGACCAAACGTCAAGAGCCTATTTCGAGGTGTTCTGGTTTCAACCAACGGGTGAACCGGCCGGCCCCCCTGCTGCTCGCAGCTGGCTGTGCCTGGTTTCGCTGGGGCGGGCCAACTCGGTCCCGCTGTACGGGCAGCCAGGCGAGGTCATTCGCTTTACTCGGGACTTTCTGGAGGACGACGACAAAGAGTACTCGGTGGCCGTTTTCAAGCTCTTCAATCAGTCGGGGGAGCCGCCAGTCCTGGCGTTATCGGCCGAGCAGCATGCCGACCTGCGGGCCGTATATGAGGTGCTGGCCCGGGAGCACCACGCGCCCGTGCCGTGCTTTATTATTCTCAAGGCGCTGCTTAAGGCCTTGGTGATGAACCTGATTCGCTTGCAGGAGCAGCCCTTCACGCCGCAGGATTTGCAGGGCAAGCGCGTGTACCAATTCCTTTTGCTGGTGGAGGCGCACTACGCTTCCCAGACGCTGGTGGGCTTCTACGCAGCCCAGATGGGAATTAGCCCCAAATGGCTCAATAAGATACTGCAGCTCAACCTGCAGAAGACGGCCACGCAGCTGGTGCACGAGCGGCTGCTGCTGGAAGCCAAGCGCGAATTGACCATTCAGGAGCGTACCATCAAGGAAATTGCCTTCCGCCTGGGCTTTGAGGAGCCCTCCTACTTTGCCCGGTTTTTCCGCAAGCACACGGACAGCTCACCCACCGAGTTTCAGGAGCAGATGTTCCAAATAGTGTCAGGTATTGCGCCAAAAGGGTCGGTCTAGCCTAGTAGGCACGGGTAATTTTGTGCTAGCCTTAAGGTTAAGCATACTACCGAGTCGGCTGTACCGCTGGCTGCCCATTTACCCAACTGCCTCTTCCATGGAACCACTGCTCGCTGAAAACCCCAACCGCTTCGTTCTCTTTCCCATCCAGCACAACGACGTCTGGCAGATGTACAAAAAGGCCGAAGCCTCGTTCTGGGTATCGGAAGAGATTGACCTCGGCCAAGACCAGAAGCACTGGGACAACCTGAGTGACGGCGAGCGGCACTTCATCTCGCACGTGCTGGCCTTTTTTGCCGCTTCCGATGGCATCGTGAACGAGAATCTGGCCGTCAACTTCATGCAGGAAGTGCAGATGGCTGAGGCCCGCTGCTTTTACGGCTTCCAGGTGATGATGGAAAACATCCACTCCGAGACGTATTCGCTGCTGATTGACACCTACATCAAAGACCCTAAGCAGAAGGACTACCTCTTTAACGCCCTCGAAACTGTGCCCGCCGTGGCTAAGAAAGGGCAGTGGGCTATCAAGTGGATTAACTCGGAGAACTTTACCGAGCGCCTGATTGCCTTCGCTGCGGTGGAGGGCATTTTCTTCTCGGGCTCGTTCTGCTCCCTTTTCTGGCTCAAGAAGCGCGGCCTGATGCCGGGCCTGACGTTCTCCAACGAGCTGATTTCGCGCGACGAGGGCCTGCACTGCGACTTTGCCTGCCTGCTCTACCGCGACCACCTCGTCAATAAACTACCCGAGGAGCGCGTGCACGCCATTATCCGCGACGCGGTGAGCATCGAGCAGGAGTTTGTGACGGACGCGCTACCGGTGAGTTTGATTGGCATGAATGCCAAGCTGATGGCGCAGTACATCGAGTTTGTGGCCGACCGCCTGCTAGTGGACTTGGGCTATTCGAAAATCTACCACGCCCCCAACCCCTTCGACTTCATGGAAATGATTTCGCTGCAGGGCAAGACCAACTTCTTCGAGAAAAAAGTAGGCGACTACCAAAAAGCGGGGGTGATGAACGAAGGAAGTAACCATGCCTTTTCGCTTAACGAGGACTTTTAGGGCAGGCGGCTAATCCACGGCGGCGGGCTTCCTGCCACCACGGTGCCGCTTCGGCCCTTTTCTTCTGGTCCTTCAATAGTCTGTAGTAACAACTGATATGTTAGGTAATTCTCAACCGGTATCCCGTCATAGCCCGGCCCCGGGCTCCCCCTGGCTTATGGAAAACAACAAAATCCTCAGCCCCTTCACCTTTTTCGAGAATCGGGCGGCCTATATTACCCACGAACGGCTGGGCTACATCCGCTTGCAGGTACAGCCCGGAGCCCAAAATTCGGTCGACATCCGGCATATGTTTGAGCAAGCCCGGCAAGGGATGCACCGGTATGGCTACACCAAACTGCTGATTGACCAGCGCCTGGCGGTAATGTTTTCGCAAGCGGACCAGCGTTGGTTTACCGACGAGCTGCTGCCGCAGCTGGCGGCGGATAAGCAAGTGCACCGCGTTGCCATTCTGCAGGCGTACGATGTCCTCGCGCGCTTGTCCTTGCTGCCGTTGGTGGCCGGGCTGCACAACCAGGGGAACTCGCTGCGGTCATTCGAAGCTGGAGCGGAGGCCGAGGCTATCACCTGGCTGCTAGAGCGGGGGCCCGCAAAAGCCCAGGATATTCGGAAGTAGTCGACCCGCTCGTAGTAAAATTCTGAGTCCAGCATTCGGCCGTTTGCGCGTTATGAGAATTAAACACTTCCTCGGCTTGGGTACGGGCGCGTTGCTCGTCTGGTTGATCGTGGATGGGGCCAGTCAGCCGAGCCCCCAGGAGTTGCCCGGCGACTTTCAGGAGGTGGCCTTGTTCCGCAACGAGAACAACACCGGCCCCATCGTTCGCCTCTACGTCGTGACGGTGGGCGACACCAGCGGCTGGCAGCAGATGCAGCAGTACGGCGCGCTTATGCCCTACACCAAGTATGGCACGACGAAGGTGTTCTTCTTCGCCAAGAACGGGCCTTTCCCAACCCGGCTGCAGCTGGCTCCGCCGCACTTCGCGGCCACCCTCAACCGGTACTGTCTGGCCTCTTATGAGAAAGACCTGATGAGCAAGGTCTCTTTTGCCAAGTACCCGCTGAAATAAAACAGCTTGACTACCAAGTACTTGGCCGTCGTTTGCGCGATAGCCAAGAAAAACATTTGTCAAATTAAGAATCATGTACGTACATTTGATGTACATACATGTATTAACAACTCAACTAAACCTCCACGTGAAAAAGCTCCTGATGCCCCTGCTGCTGGCCGCCACCGTTTTGTCCGCCACGGCAAATACCCCTGCTGGCACCAAACCCGCCACCCACGCCGCCGCACTTGCGGCCGCCGTTACCCCTTACCAAGTACAGCCGCAGCTGAGCACCATCGGCTGGGTGGGCAAAAAAGTGACCGGTCAGCACAACGGCACTGTTCAGTTCAAGAGTGGCCAGGTTCTGGTGAAAGGCACGCAGATTACCGGCGGCACCTTTGTGGTGGACATGACCTCCCTCAAAAACACCGACCTAACCGACGCCGAAACCAACGGCAAGCTGCTGGGCCACCTGAAGTCGGACGACTTTTTCTCGATCGAAAAGAACCCCACTGCCACGTTTGTCATCACCAGCATCAAGCCGCTGAAAGGCGACGCCGCCGGCAACAACGCCACCATCACGGGCAACCTCACCATCAAAGGCAAAACCAATCCGCTGAGCTTCCCGGCCAAGATGGGCGTGAAAAACGGCGTGGCCGCCGCGTCGGGCACGGCCACCGTGGACCGCACCAAGTACGACATCCGCTACGGCTCCAAGTCGTTCTTCGAGAGCATCGGCGACAAGGCCATCGACGACACCTTCGCACTGACCTTCAACGTCATCGCCAAAGCCAGCGGCGTGGCCACGCGCTAAGCGGCCTCGTACTCGCCCGCTTCCGTTTCCCCGCTTTTATCCCCACCGCCATGGAACCCCGCATTTTAGGTTTGCACCACATAACGGCCATCACCGACAGCGCCCAAAAGAACCTGGACTTTTACACTAAAGTCCTGGGGTTGCGCTTCGTGAAGAAGACCGTCAATTTCGATGACCCCGGCACTTACCACCTGTATTACGGGGACGAGTCCGGCTCGGCCGGCACTATTCTCACCTTCTTCCCCTGGGCAGGCATGGGTCCCGGTCGTCGCGGCACAGGCCAGGCCACCGAAATCGGCTACTCCGTGCCCGCAGGCAGCCTGGACTTCTGGCTGAAGCGTTTCCAGGACCACGGCATCACCTACAACAAGCCGAGTGAGAAGTTTGGGGAGCAGTACCTGACCGTGCTCGACCCCGATGGGATGAAGCTGGAGCTGGTGGTGTCCAAGACACCCGACCCGCGCACGCCCTGGACTACGGCTGAAATCGGTGCTGACGTGGCCACCAAAGGCTTTCACCACATCACGCTGACCCTGGCCAGCATCAAGGGCACGGCCGACGTGCTGACCGATATCTTCGGCTATAAGCTCATCGACCAGCACGTGAACCGCTACCGCTTCGCCACCGATACGGTGGAGGGCGCGGCCCTGGTGGAGTTGGTGGAAGTACCCGCCGAGCCGCGCGGCCACGTCGCCGCCGGCTCGGTGCACCACGTGGCCTTCCGCGTCAAGGACGACGCGGCCCACCTGTACTTCCGCCAAAAGATTGCGGCCAAAGGCTTCAACGTCACGCAGCAAATTGACCGCGACTACTTCCACGCCATCTATTTCCGCGAGCCGGGTGGGGTGCTGTTCGAAGTGGCCACCGATAATCCCGGCTTCACCGTGGACGAGCCGCTGGCCACCTTGGGCACCGGCCTGATGCTGCCCAAGCAACACGAGCGTCTGCGCGCGCAGCTGGAAACCCGCCTGCCCAAACTCCTTCTCTAAGCCCGATGAATTACCAACCCCTGCACTACCTCTATCAGCCCGCCACCTCCGCCCCCACGGGCACAACGGTGCTGCTGCTGCACGGCACCGGCGGCGATGAGCGCGACCTGCTGCCGCTGGCCAAAGGCTTCGGGACGGGCGTGAACGTGCTGAGCGTGCGCGGCAACGTGTCGGAAGGGGGCATGCCCCGCTTTTTCCGCCGCCTGGGCATGGGCGTATTTGACGAGGACGACGTGCGTTTCCGCACCCACGAACTGGCCGCCTTCCTGACGCAAGTCAGCCAGCAGGAGGGCTTCGATGCCTCGCAGGTTGTGGCCGTGGGTTACTCCAACGGGGCCAACATCGCCGGTAGCCTGCTGCTGCTCTATCCCGAACTGCTGGCTGGCGCGGTGCTCTGGCGCCCCATGCAGCCCCTGACCAAGGAAGTGCCGCCAGTACGCACCGCGCGCCGTCCCCCGGTATTCTTCAACCCCGGCAGCCGCGACCCCACGGTGGACCCGGCCTCCACGGAGCGCTACGCCGCCTTGCTCTCGGCCGCGGGCTTTCAGCTTACCCGGCAGGATACGCCCACCGGCCACAGCCTGACCCAACCTGACGTGGACGGGGGCATTGCCTGGTTCCGCCAGCACTTTGCCGCGCCGGCCCTCAATGCCGCCCGCTAGATCGAAGAAAGCGTTTCCCCACCTGCTGGCCGAGGCCGAAGTGTCTCGCCAGCACGTTATTGCTGCTGGGTGGGCGCTTTTCCGCCAACTGGAGTAGAACTAACCCTTGCCTCACCCGATGAAATCCAGCTTATTACCTCTCATCTTGTGTTTAGCCATAAGCATCGGGTGCCAGACCAACGCGGAAACCCCGCTGGCCGCCACGGCGGGGGCTGCGCCCCTCCCGGCCGCGGCACCCGAGTACGTCGTGCACAAAGCCAACTCCCGGGGCACCACCCAGACGGGCTGGCTGCTGAGCCGGCACACGTTCTCGTTCAACAACTACTATGACCAGAACCGGGTAGGGTTTGGGGCCCTGCGGGTGCTCAACGACGACTGGGTAAAGGCCGGGGCCGGCTTCCCGGACCATGACCACGCCGAAATGGAAATCGTGTCCATTCCGCTGCACGGTGGGGTAGCCCACACCGACAGCAAGGGCTCCTCCGGCATTACGTCGCTCGACGCGGCCAAGGGCACCTACACCGTGCAGCACATGAGTGCCGGTGAGGGCATCTCGCACAGCGAATACAATGCTTCCCAAACGGACAGCGCCCGGTTTCTTCAAATCTGGGTGGCTCCCAATCGCAAGGACATAGCCCCCGCCTACCACCAGAAAGCGTTTCAGCTGGCGGGCCAGCAAAACCGCTGGCAGACGCTGCTCTCCCCGACCGATGCCGGCGCATTGAAAATCAATCAGGATGCTGTGTTCAGCATGGCCGAGCTGAGCAAAGGCCAGACCTTGCCGTACCAGTTGAAATACAAAGGCGGCGTGTACGCCTTTGTACTGGAAGGTGCCGTGACCGTTAACGGCGTGGCGCTGGAGCGCCGGGATGGTCTGGGGCTTTGGAACACGCCGGCGCTTAGCGTCGTGGCCCAGAAGCCGGCCCAGGTGCTGCTCATTGAAGTTCCCCTGCAATAACCTCTTGCCGAAGCGCCTGTGTGGGTACAACAAGTAACGCGGGTATTCCCCGCGCCGGACACTTATAACGTCAGCATGCTGCTGTTTCGGGTCGCCGTGTCGCTCCATCTGATGGCGGCTCGGGTAAGCTTCGGCGCGATGGGCGGGGTCCTGGGGTGGACGGCCGCCGAGCTGCTTCGTCTGCTCATCCTCGTGCTGGCGACGACGCTGTTCCCGGCGTTGGTCATGGTGGGGTTATTCAGCCGGCTGGCCTCGGTAGGCATCATCGCCAGCGTGCTCCTGGGCGGTATGCTACTGGGTTTGCCGGCTCATCCCTTGCCTTACCTGTATGGTATCACCTATCTGCTGCTCCTGGCGTTGGGTCCCGGCAAATACTCGGCAGACTTCCTCATCAACCGTTCGCTAACCCGCAGGTAATTCCGCCACCAGCTGCCAGTACGGAGGTGAAAGCCATAGTCCAGAGGCTTCCGGGCCGTTGGTTTTGCCAATCCCCAGCCATGCGAGGACAACTTGTCCCGGCTGAAGTACGTGTTTTAGCGGTAGCCTCTACCACTTCGGCCTGGGCGGTTTACTATTTTCACTTCCCATGCCCTCATTAGCTGTATTGCCCGACAACCAGCAGTTCGACAGCCTGCCGGGCGAAACCATCCTAGCAGCTGACTTGCGTCATGGCATTCCCCACGTGCACGCCTGCGGCGGGCTGGCGCGCTGCTCCACTTGCCGCGTACAAGTACTGGATGGCCTGGAGCACCTGTCGCCCCGCAACGAGTTGGAGCAAGCCCTCGCGCAGCGCCTTCACCTACCGGGCAATATGCGCCTGGCCTGCCAAACCACTATTGCGGAAGGAACCGTGCGCTTCCGTCGCCCCGTCATCGACGAGCTGGATACGCAGCTGGCGCTCCAGGGGCTGGAACACGCCGGCCAGCAGCTAGGCGAGGAAAAGCGCTTGGCCGTGCTCTTCTCGGACATTGCGGATTACACCGTCTTCGCGGAGTCTCTCCCCGCCTACGACGTCATTCACGTGCTCAATCGGTATTTCAAGCTCATGAGCGAAGTGGTGCGGGCCCACCGCGGCCGCATCAGCGACTTTATTGGCGACGGGTTAATGGTGGTATTTGGGATGGAGGATGAGGCTACGGCAGCCGCAGATGCCGTGGCCGCCGCCCGCGCCATGCTCCTGGCCGTTGACCGCCTAAATCCTTACCTGCGCAGCATGTACGGGTGTGGATTTCACGTTCGTATTGGGGTGCACTACGGCGACGTGGTGGTGGGCCACATCGGCGGCCCGGACATGCGCAAGCTGGCCACCATCGGCGACACTGTGAACGTGGCGGCCCGCATCGAAGCGGCCAACAAGGAGTGCGGTACTTCTTTGCTGGTCTCGCAAGCCGTCGTGGATGAGCTGGGCGACGCCCTGGTAGTGCGGCAGGGCTTCCTGACCCCGCTCAAGGGCAAGAAAGGTCTGCACCGCTTGTACGAAGTTGCCTTGGATGAATTGCCGGTATTCACGGCGTAATATATAACAACGGCCGCTGGTGCTTTCGGTCACCAAAACCTAGGCTGCCTTCCTCTACTAAGCTCTTGCGCCATGGATAAACTGTTGCACACGCTATTCACGATACAACCGCTGCAGGACGTGCTCGTGCGGGACCAGCCGCAGAGCCGCCCGTTGCGCAACAGCCAGCCCTACTGCTACACTATTCTGGCCGTAGAAGCCGATGCGGTAAGGCAAAGCATTGGGGCCGAGAGCGGTTCGCTGGTGCTCCACTTCATCAGCCCCGGTCAGTTGGCTTCGGAAGCGTTGGTTGCCCGGGCCAAGGGGCAGGCCCTCATGTTTACGGACGAGTTCTTCTGCCTAACCGGCGAAGAAAAAGACCTGCTTTTACAGTGCGGCCTGTTCAATGCCGAGCCCCAGGTAAACCAATTGGTGATACACCCGGCGCACCACGCTGATATGTTTTGGCAGCTCCAGCAGTTGCAGCACGAGTTTGCCAGCCCCGGCACGGGCCTGCTGCACGAATCGCTGCTGCGCGTCTTGCTCAAAGGATTCCTCATCTACTGCCTCCGCGTCCGGCAGCAACAGCACGCAGATGCTAGTAACCCCGAGCACCCGAGCCTCTATACCCGATTCCGCAACCTGCTGGAAGGGCAGTACACGACTGCCAAATCCGTGCGCGAATACGCCCAGCAACTAAACGTGACGCCCAACCACCTGAGCGAAACGATAAAGAAGGAAACCGGCCTGCCCGCCCGCGACCATATTGGTCGGCGCATCGCCCTCGAAGCGCAGCGGCTGGCCTACTTTAGCCATCTGTCCCTGAAAGAAATTGCTTTTCGGCTGGGGTTCAAAGACGTAGCCCATTTCAGTAAGTTCTTCAAGCGGTGCAATGGCGTCAGTTTCATGGAGTTCAAAAAGCACCTGCACCACGGGGAGGCAGTCGCCGCCGAAGTGGGGTCGGAGCCGCTGCTGCGTTAAGGCGGGCCAGGTACCCGTGATATCTACCTCGAGAGCCGTAATGTAGCCATCGAAAGGCCGCTTGCGAGGCTTGTTTGGGCGGGCCATACGGCGCGTCCTTGCGTAAACAATTCAGCTGTCCTAATCAGCTCACCCACAAAACAAGCCGGCTAATTTTCTTGCCGAGAATCCCCCGTTTCATCTAATCCCAAATTCATGAAGACCCTCGTGTTGTTTTATTCCACCTATGGTCACATCTGGAAAATGGCCGAAGCCATTGCCGAAGGTGCCCGCCAGGTAGCCGGCAATGAAGTCGTCATCAAACGCGTGCCCGAAACCCTCTCGCAGGACATTCTGGACAAGGTGGGAGCCACCGGGGCCCAGCAGGCGTTTGCCCACATTCCGGTGGCGACGCCGAATGAGCTTACCGAGTACGACGCCATCATCTTCGGTACGCCCACGCGCTACGGCAACTTGTGCGGCCAGATGCAGGCCTACATGGACAGCACCGGGGGCCTGTGGGCCACGGGCGCCCTGGTGGGCAAAGTAGGCGGCGCTTTCGTGAGCACGGCCACCCAGCACGGGGGCCAGGAAACGACGTTGCGCTCCTTCCACACCGAATTGCTGCACCATGGCTTCGTGATTGTGGGCTTGCCCTACGCCTGGCAGGGCCAGATGGGCCACGAGGAAGTGACCGGCGGCACGCCCTACGGCGCCAGCACCGTGACCGGCGGCCAGGGGGAGCGGATGCCCAGCGAAAACGAGCTCGAAGGTGCCCGCCACCAAGGCAAGTACACCGCCGAGATTGCCAGCAAGCTCGCCCGAGCCTAATTTCATGACGCTTTAGCGCAGAGCAAAAGGCCAGCTTCCTATGCGGAGGCTGGCCTTTTCATGTTCCGAGGCAGACCCTGCCAAACGCAAGGAATGCTATAGTCCGCACTTGCCCCCCCGCGTAACGGTATAGGCTTACTACTTACCCGCGTACCGCAGGTAGTCGGCACCAAGGCTCTGGCTGGTGCGCCCCAGCTGCCGGGCCGAGGCGGGCCAGCTCGCAAGCCAGCAGTCGGCTGACTACGGGTGAGCTGGTTGCGGTCAAAGCATCAACTAGCGCCTGCGCATCGAGCAAAGCGTGGCGGTAGCCGCTGCCGGTGATGGAGCTGACCACGTGGGCGGCGTCCTTGAGCAGAGCCAAGCGGCCGTGCGCCCCCAGGTGTACAGGACTTTTCAACTGGTAGAGTTGCGGGAACTGGGGATGACGGGCAAGGCTGGGGTAGACCCTTCTCCCAAGGCCGACTGGCCGGTGACGTCCGTTAGCAGCCGGCACTAGATGCCTAGGCCAGCCCCGCCCTGAAGCGTTGGTTTCTTGAAATTCAGAGACCTCATCCGGGAGGAGCAGTGGGCCGGACGAATAGGCAGCGGCACCCGTGAAATGTCCATACAC
This sequence comes from uncultured Hymenobacter sp., assembly GCF_964242765.1. NCBI lineage: Bacteria > Pseudomonadati > Bacteroidota > Cytophagia > Cytophagales > Hymenobacteraceae > Hymenobacter > uncultured Hymenobacter sp. Next base: position 58,362 of record NZ_CAXTBM010000012.1, on the reverse strand, counting down.
TCCCGTAGTTTGGCTATCGCGCGGGGCTAGGATAAGCAGGAGATTTACGGGATAAAAAGGGATTGTCGCTCTGGCGCGACTTGTCCTTATCGCCGCTGCAAACTCCCACCCATGCAGACCATAACCGAAGAAAACATCACCAACGCGGTGCTGGCCAGCATGCGTCCCACTAGCGCCCGTACTCACCTGCTGCTGGCCGGCTTGGTGAAGCATTTGCACGCTTTCGTGCGCGAGGTGGAGCCCACCGAAGCGGAGTGGCTGGCGGCCGTGCAGTTCCTGACCCGCACCGGCCAGATGTGCTCCGACAAGCGGCAGGAATTTATCTTGCTCTCCGATGTGTTGGGCGTGAGCATGCTGGTGGATGCCATCAACCACCGCACCACTGACGGCACCACCGAAACGACCGTAACGGGCCCCTTCTACGTGCCTCCGCGCGACCTGCCGCTGGGCAGCCTTATTGCCACCGGCCCCGAGGCGGAGCGCGGCGAGCCCACCGTGGTACGGGGCACGGTGACCAACCCGGCCGGTCAGCCGGTGCCGGGGGCAACTATCGCCGTGTGGCAGTCGGATGACTTGGGCTACTACGACACGCAGGACCCCGGGCAGCCCGACGAAAACCTGCGGGCCTTGCTGCGCCCCGACGCGGCGGGTTACTTCTGGTTTCGCACCATCAAGCCGGCCCCCTACCCGATTCCGGACGATGGGCCGGTGGGCCACCTGTTGCGCACGGCCGGCCGGCACCCGATGCGCCCGGCCCACATCCACTTCATGCTCACGGCCCCGGGCTACGAGCCGGTGGTCACCCACCTCTTCGTGGCTGGCGACGAGTTCCTGGAATCGGATGCCGTCTTCGGGGTGAAAGAGTCGTTGGTTCTGCCCTTCGTGCTCAACCACTCGCTGGCCGATGCGCAGCGCTACGGCACCAGCGCGCCGTTCTACGACGTGTCCTACGACTTCAAGCTCCGGCCTGTGCCGGCTTAAAGCCCGCGCCTACGCCGCCCCCGCTCTTCTTGCTTGCCCCAATCCCCACCCACGGCTCCTACTCATGTCCGATACCAGCCTCCCCTGGAAATTTGAAACCGATGTCCTCGTTGTCGGCAGCGGCCCCGCCGGCTCCACCATGGCGGCTTTGCTAAGCACCTATGGCATCCGCAACGTCGTCATCACCAAGTATAGCTGGCTGGCCAACACCCCCCGCGCCCACATCACCAACCAGCGCACCATGGAGGTGTTCCGGGACCTGGGCATCGAAGCCGACATCATGGCGCAGGCCGTGCCGCAGGCCCTGATGGGCAACAACGTCTTTTGCGAAAGCCTGGCCGGCGAAGAGCTGGGCCGGCTGCACTCGTGGGGCACGCACCCAAGCCGGCTGGCCGACTACACCCTGGCCAGCCCCACCAGCATCTGCGACATTCCGCAAACGCTGGTCGAGCCCATCCTGCTGACCGCGGCCGGTCAGCGGGGCACCCGGTTTCGCTTCGATACCGAATATTTGAGCTTGGTGCAGGACGAGGCGGGCGTGACGGCCACCGTGCGCGACCGGTTGAGTGGCGAGGTCTACCAGATTCGGGCCAAGTACCTGGTCGGGGCCGACGGCAGCAACAGCCGCGTAGCCGCCGACGTGGGCCTGCCCCTGGCGGGCCAAATGGGCGTGGGCGGCAGCATCAACATCGTGTGCAACATGGATTTGGCGCGCTACGTGGCCCACCGGCCCAGCGTGCTTTACTGGGTGCTGCAGCCCGGCTCCAACGTGGGCGGCATCGGCATGGGCTTGGTGCGCATGGTGCGCCCCTGGAACGAGTGGCTGATTGTGTGGGGCTACGACATTGCCCAGGGCCCGCCCCAGCTCAGCGAGCGGGAGGCCATCGAGATTGTGCACAACCTGATTGGCGACGACACAATTCCGGTTACCATTCGCTCGACCTCTGCCTGGACCGTCAACCACTGCTACGCGACCGAGCTAAGCCACGGCCGGGTCTTTTGCGTGGGCGATGCCATCCACCGGCACCCGCCCTCCAACGGGCTGGGCTCCAACACATCGGTGCAGGACTCCTTCAACCTGGCCTGGAAGCTCGCCTACGTGCTTAAGGGCCTGGCCAGCCCCGCCCAGCTGGCCAGCTACCAGGCCGAGCGCGCCCCGGTGGCCCGGCAAATCGTGGAGCGGGCCAACAAGAGCATCGGCGAGTTCGGGCCCATTTTCGACGCCCTCGGCCTGACCAATACCGCCGACCCGGCCCAGATGCAGGCCAACATGGCGGCCCGCAAAAACCCGGGCGCCGCGGCCGCGCAGCAGCGCGCCCGGCTTCACCAGGCCATCCAGGCCAAGACCTACGAGTTCAATTGCCACGGCGTGGAGCTGAACCAGCGCTACGCCTCCGCGGCCATCGTGGCGGATGGCACGGCCCCGCCGGCCTGGCGGCGCGACGAGGAGCTATACTACCAGGCCACAACCTGGCCGGGGGCGCGCCTGCCCCACGCCTGGCTGGGCCACCACAACAACCGCGTCTCGACGCTCGACCTGGCTGGGCACGGCCAGTTCACGCTGCTCACTGGCTTGGGGGGCGAGGCATGGGTGGCGGCCGCGCAGGCCATTGCGGCCGCACGCGGCCTGCCCCTAACGGCCTGCCTCATTGGGCCGGGCTGCCCCTACGAGGACCTCTACGGCGAGTGGGCCGACCTGCGGGAAATCGAGGAGAGCGGCTGCCTGCTCATCCGGCCCGACCTGCACGTGGCCTGGCGGCAATTCACGGTAGCCCCCGATGCCCACCAGGCGCTGGCGGCGGCTATTACCCACCTTTTAGGCCAGTAGGCCCTTTGCTTTATGCCCGACCGGCAAGCGTATATAATTGACGGCACCCGCACGCCCATCGGCAACTTTGGCGGCACCCTGGGCCCCGTGCGGGCCGACGACCTGGCCGCCCTCGCCCTGCAGGCGCTGGTAGCCCGGCACCCCAACATCCCGCTGGCGGCCTACGACGACGTCGTGTTGGGCTGCGCCAACCAGGCCGGCGACGACAACCGCAACGTGGCCCGCATGGCCCTGCTGCTGGCCGGCCTGCCCGATACGGTTCCCGGCGAGACTGTCAACCGCCTGTGCGCGTCGGGCATGTCGGCCGTGGTGCAGGCCGGGCGGGCCGTGCAGGCCGGCGCGGGCGAGGTGTTTCTGGCGGGCGGCGTGGAAAATATGACGCGCGGCCCCTGGGTGATGTCAAAATCCGCCAAGCCCTTCGGCACCGATGCCGAGCTGTACGACAGCAGCTTTGGCTGGCGCTTCATCAACCCCCGCATGCGGGAAATGTACGGCGTCGATGCCATGGGCGTAACCGCCGAGAACCTGGCCGCGCTGTACCACATCAGCCGGGTCGACCAGGACCGATTCGCGCATTGGTCGCAGCAGAAAGCGGCGGCGGCCCAACAGGCTGGGCGGCTGGCGGAGGAGATTACGCCCGTGCCGATACCGCAGAAAAAAAGCGCGCCGCTGGTCTTCGAACACGACGAGTTCATTAAGCCGGCTACCTCCCCGGAGGGGCTGGCCACGCTCCGGCCCGCGTTTAAAAAGGCGGACGAAGGCGGCACCGTAACGGCGGGCAACGCCGCCGGCCTCAACGACGGGGCCGCCGCCGTGCTGGTCGCCTCGGAGCTGGCGGTTGGGCAGTATGGCCTCCAGCCGCTGGCCCGCATCGTCAGCTCGGCGGTGGTGGGCGTCGAGCCCCGCCTGATGGGCATCGGGCCGGTGCGGGCCACGCAGCTGGCCCTGGCCAGGGCGGGCCTCACCCTGGACCAGATCGACGTGATTGAGCTAAATGAGGCGTTTGCGGCGCAGTGCCTGGCGTGCACCCGGCAGCTGGGTTTGGCCGACGACGACCCGCGCCTCAACCCCAACGGCGGGTCCATTGCCCTGGGCCACCCGCTGGGCATGAGCGGCACCCGCATCCTGTACGGCGCCGCCCGCGAGCTGCACCGCCAGCAAAAACGCTACGCGCTGGCTACCATGTGCATCGGTGTGGGGCAGGGCTACGCCGTGGTGCTGGAGCGGGCCTAGCCAGCCGCTAGCCTCGCCCCTCTTCTTCACTCCATTAAGCTTTTTAAATAGTTTATGAAACAGGTACCCCAGCTTACGGCGGAAGCCGCCGCTGCCCTCGTGCAGGATGGCGACACGCTGCTGCAGGGCGGTTTTGGGATGACCGGCAACCCCGTGCACCTGATGCACGCGCTGGCCGAAACCGGCACGCGCAACCTCACTTTTGTGGGCAACAACGTGGGCGAGCCGGGCATCGGCGGGGGGCGCCTGCTGCGCAACGGCCAGATTAAAAAGATGATTGGCTCGTTCTTCACCAGCAACCCCGATGCCGTGGCCGCTGCGCAATCCGGAGCCGTGGCGTACGAGCTGCTCCCGCAGGGCTCGCTGGCCGAAGCCATCCGGGCGGGCGGGGCGGGCATCGGCGGGTTTTACACGCCCACGGCCGCCGGCACGCTCATTGCCGAAGGCCAGGAAACCAAGGTGCTGGACGGGGTGACGCAGGTGTTCGTCAAAGGCATCCGGGGCAACGTGGCCTTCATCCGGGCCTGGCGGGCCGATACGGCCGGCAACCTCACCTACCGCATGACGGAGCAGAACTTCAACCGGGCCATGGCCACGGCGGCCGACCTGGTGATTGCCGAAGTAGAAGAAATCGTGCCCGTGGGCGAGCTGGACCCCAACCACATCCACACGCCCGGCTGCTTCGTCGACTACCTGGTGGTGGCCCAGCTCACGGCCGCCGACCTGGGCACCTCCGCCTCGGTGGGCAGCGCCCGGCGCGTCGACGAGGCCCGCCTGCACATGGCCCGCCGCGCCCTGGCCGAGCTACAACCCGGCAACGTGGTGAACCTGGGCATTGGCATTCCCACGCTGGTAGCCGACCTCATCACGCCCGAAGACGGCCTCATTTTGCACACCGAAAACGGGATGCTGGGCGTGGGCCCCGCCCCGGCCGACGGGGGCGGGGCCCTCGACTACCCCGTCAACGCGGGCAAGGTGCCCGTCACGGCCCTACCCGGCAGCTCGTATTTCGACAGCGCCGACTCGTTTGGCATGATTCGGGGCCGGCACGTGGACGTGGCCATCATGGGCGGCCTGGAGGTGGACGAGGCCGCCAACCTGGCCAACTGGGCCGTGCCGGGCAAGCCCCTGCTGGGTGTGGGCGGCGCCATGGACCTGGCCTCGGGCGCCAAGAAGCTCATCATCACCCTCACCCATACCAACCCCGATGGTAGCTCCAAAATAGTGCCCGCCTGCACCTTGCCTGTCACCGCTTTTGGGGCCGTCGACCTGCTTATTACCGAGCTGGCGGTATTTGCCTACCCCGACCAGCAGCTAACCCTGATAGAACTGATGCCCGGCGCCACCCTGGCGGAAGTACGCGCCAAAACCACCGCTGCTTTTCGGGAACAGCTTACGCATTAGCCTGTAAAACAATTTATTAGTCCGGCCGTGCCAGCAGCAGTTGGCCGGCGGGGCGGGCAGCTTCGGCCCGCCTGTACACGTTTTCCCTTCTTGATATATCATGCAAACCCTTCACTTTGTGTACGAGGCGCTGCCGGGCCGGATTGTGTTTGGCGCGGGCGCAGTCGACCAGCTGGCCGACGAAGTCAAGCGGCTGAACGGCCAGCGGGTGCTGGGCCTGTGTGAGGCCGCGCACCAAGCTCAGTTTGCCGAGCTGCTGCGCCCGCTGGGTGCGCAGCTGGCCGGTATTTTTGCCGAAGTGGCCCCGCACGTCCCCATCGCCACGGTGGAGCGCGCCCGCGCCCAGGCCCGGGTACTAGCCGCCGACTGCCTGGTGACGTTTGGGGGCGGCTCGGCCACGGGCCTGGGCAAAGCCGTGGCCCTGGAAACGGGCCTGCCGATTCTGGCCATTCCGACCACCTACGCGGGCTCCGAGATGACCCCCATCTACGGCATCACCAGCGAGGGGCAGAAGCGCACCGGCCGCTCGCTCGCCGTGCTGCCCCGCACCGTTATTTATGACCCGCGCCTCACGCTGGGCCTGCCCCCCACCGAAACGGGCCCCAGCGGCCTGAACGCGCTGGCTCACTGCGTGGAGGCCATGTATGCCCAGGCGGCCAACCCCGTCACGTCCAGCCTGGCCGAGGAAGGCGTGCGGGTGCTGTACCAGGACCTGCCGCTGGCCGTGGCCCAGCCCACCGACGAGGCCGGCCGGGGAGCCGTGCTCTACGGGGCCTACCTGGCGGGCACCGCGCTGGCCGCCGTGGGCATGGCCCTGCACCACCGCATCTGCCACGTGCTGGGCGGCACCTTCGGGCTGGGCCACGGCCAGGCCAACGCCGTCATTCTGCCGCACGTCGTGCAGTACAATGCCGCTTACATTCCGGACGCCATGCAGCGCCTGCGCCGGGCCCTGGCTACCGACGACCCGGCCGGCACGCTATTCGATTTCAACCAGCGCATCAACAACCCCGTCAGCCTTCAGGAGCTGGGTATGCACGAAGCGGACCTGGAGCGGGTCCTCCAGCTTACGCTTGACCCACCCGGCTATAACCCCCGGCCCGTGGAGGCGGCCAGCCTGCGAGCGTTGTTGCGACACGCGTTTTACGGGAACCGGCCGGCGAGCTTGTAGGCTAGGCCCTCAGCGCCGTTGAATTCAACGGGACCCGCCGGCAGGGTTGCCACGCTGCCAAACGTCCCGGCAAGCACACACGCGGCTAGCATCGCGTGAACCCGAAGAGCAAGGGAGGCGGCTCTCCCCACGTCTCAAAGCATAACCTGCCAAGGCTGAAACAGCCAGCAGCCTTCTGTCAATTCAACAGGCAGAAGCCAGCGGTTTCCACCGGGCTTTACCGCACTCCAAGGGCTGCTTCGCCCGCTTACCGGTCCCTGATTCTTGTCTGGCCAGAGGAGGAACTGGTCTAATCCCGAAACGAGACATACCCACCCGTGATTAGGACATATCATGGGCCGGATAAGCGGTAACTACCCAATGCTCTACGGTGTCTTAAGGGCACATTCACTAATTGGGTCGCCTAAAGTGGCCAAGTCCCTTTTCATTTTCTCATCCCTAACCATCTCACTACATGAAACCGTCCCCCCTTCTGCTCGCCCCCGATAACCACTCGTTGGTGCTGATTGACTACGAAGGCCAAATGGGCTTTGCTACCAAAAGCATCAATATGGCCGAGCTGCGCGACAACACGGCCCTGATTGCCGGCGCCTCCCGCATCTTCAACGTGCCCACCATTGTCACGACCGTGGCCGAGGAAAGCTTCAGCGGGCCGGTGTTCCCCGAAATTGAGGAGTTCTATCCGCAGGCGACGTCCAATTACCTGGACCGCACGTCAATGAACACCTGGGAGGACGAAGGCGCGTACCGCGCCATCACCGGCCTGGGCAAGAAGCGCATCGTGATGGCCGGGCTCTGGACCAGCGTGTGTATTGTCGGCCCGGCCTTGTCGGCGCTGCACGAAGGCTACGAGGTGTACGTGGTGGCCGATGCCTGCGGCGATGTGTCGGCCGAGGCCCATGAGCGCGCCATGGAGCGCATGATTCACGCCGGCGTGCGCCCGGTAACGGCCATGCAGTACCTGCTGGAGCTGCAGCGCGACTGGGCCCGCACCGAAACCTACGCAGCGGTGACCTCGCTGGCCGTGAAGTACGGCGGCGCCTACGGGTTGGGCATTCAGTACGCCTCGCGCATGCTGCATCACGCCACGGCGGAGGCAGAACCTGCTCCAAAGGCCTAAAGTGATGGGGCGGGTCTGGCAACAGGCCCGCCTTTTACTTTCCCCTTCATCCTCTTATTCATAATCATGAGTCCTTCCCTGATTTTATACAATGCGAAGATTCACACGGTGGATGCCGCGCAGCCCACGGCCACGGCCGTAGCCATCGGAAACGGCAAGTTTGTGGCCGTGGGCGACGACGCCACCATCATGCAGCTCGCGGGCGAGGGCACGCAGCTCATCGACGTGCAGCAGAAGCGCATGATTCCGGGACTGAACGACTCGCACATTCACCTCATCCGGGGCGGGCTCAACTACAACCTGGAGCTGCGCTGGGACGGCGTGCCCTCCCTGGCCGACGCCATGCGCCTGCTGGCCGCGCAGGTGGCCCGCACCCCCACCCCGCAGTGGGTGCGCGTGGTGGGCGGCTGGACCGAACAGCAGTTTGCCGAAAAGCGCATGCCCACGCTCGACGAAATCAACGCCATTGCGCCCGACACGCCGGTGTTCATCATGCACCTCTACGACCGGGCTTTGCTCAACCGGGCCGCGCTGCGCGCCGTGGGCTACACCCGCGACACACCAGCACCTCCCGGCGGCCTGATTGAGAAGGACAGCCGCGGCGAGCCCACGGGCCTGATGCTGGCCACGCCCAACGCCATGATTCTGTATTCGACCCTGGCCAAGGGACCCAAGCTGGGCTTCGAGTACCAGGTTAATTCCAGCCGGCACTTCATGCGCGAGCTCAACCGCTTTGGCCTGACGAGCGTGATTGACGCGGGCGGTGGCTTCCAGAATTTCCCCGACGACTACGAGGTTATCAAGGAGCTCAACGACAAGAAGCAGCTCACGGTGCGCATTGCCTACAACCTGTTCACGCAGCGCCCCAAGCAGGAATACGAGGACTTCGACGCCTGGACCAAGTCGGTGAAACTGTACCAGGGCGACGACATGTACCGCCACAACGGGGCCGGCGAAATGCTGGTGTTCTCGGCCGCCGACTTCGAGGATTTCCTGCAGCCCCGGCCCGATTTGCCCGATAACATGGACGCCGAGCTAGAGCGGGTGGTGCGCCTGCTAGTGGAAAACCGCTGGCCTTTCCGCCTGCACGCCACCTACAACGAAAGCATCACGCGCTTTCTGAATGTGTTCGAGAAAATCAACCAGGACGTGCCCTTCAACGGCCTGCCCTGGATATTTGACCACGCCGAAACCATCGACGAGCGCAACATCGACCGGGTGAAAGCCCTCGGTGGCGGCATTGCCGTGCAGGACCGCATGGCCTTCCAGGGTGAGTACTTCACGGAGCGCTACGGCGCCGAAGCTGCGCAGCACACGCCCCCCATCAAGCGCATGCTGGAAACCGGCGTGCCCGTGGGCGCCGGTACCGACGCCACCCGCGTAAGCAGCTATAACCCCTGGGTGGCGCTCTACTGGATGACCGCCGGCAAGACCATGGGCGGCCTGCGCATCTACTCCGACGAAACCCGCCTGAGCCGCGAAACGGCCCTGGAGCTGTATACCCGCGGCAGCGCCTGGTTCTCGAACGAGCAGGAGAAAAAGGGCAGCATCAAGGTCGGCATGCTAGCCGACTTGACGGTGCTCGACCAGGACTACTTTACGGTGGACGAAGCGGTTATCAAGGAAATTGAAGCGGAGCTGACCATCGTAGGCGGCAACATCGTGTACGCCAAGGGCGGCTTTGGCGGCTTTGGTCCCGAGCCGCTGCCCATCCTGCCCGACTGGTCGCCCACGGCCCTGCAAAACGGCTACTACCCCGCCAACCCCGCTTACCGCGTCCCCGCAGGCCGGCCGGCCACGGCGGTAAATTCGGCCGCAGCGGCGGCTCAGCACCAGCTGCTCACGCAGGTGCATTGCTGCGCCGGCAGCTGCGACGTGCACGGCCACGCCCACGATAATGCGCGGCTCAGCAACGTGCCCACAACAAACTACACGGCTTTCTGGGGCGCCCTGGGCTGCTCCTGCTTTGCCTTCTAGCGGATTAACAAGCGGCCAAGAGCCCATTCGGCCTTGGCTGCTTTGCTTCCTCTTGCAACCCCACTATCCATGCTCGACCTCCTAAAAACACTGCTTTACTCCGACGCCGGCAGCTCCCTTAACAACTGGGCGCTGCTCGGTTTCCGGGTACTGCTGGCCGTGGAGCTGTTCCGGGTGCACGGGCTGCCCAAGTTTCGGCCACAGGCTGGGGCGCCGGCCGAGGCCGTTCCCAACCCACTGGGGTTGCCGGTGCGCCTCAACCAGCTGGTCGCTACCCTATCCGATACCGTGGTTCCGGTGCTGGTTGTCCTCGGCGTGGCGACCCGTCTGGCCGTGCTGCCCACGCTGGGCGTGACGGCGGTGGGCTACTTTGTGGTACACCGCAATGATTCGGCAGTCGTGCGCGACGTGCCTTACATGTACACGCTGTGCTTTCTGCTGGTGCTGCTACTCGGGCCCGGTACGATTTCCGTGGACCACTATCTCTGGTCCTGGCTGAGCCGTTAAGGCAGCTTTGCATTTTCCCTAGACTATGAATAACAACCAAATGCTGAGCCTGACCCTGCTGCTGACGCTGGTGGCGGGCTACTGCGATACGGTGACCTTCCTAGCCGCCGACGAGCTGTTCTCGGCCCACGTGACGGGCAACTTCATCGTCTTTGCCTACCACCTGGTGCAGGACGCCTCCACGGCGAATTGGTCGAAGCTGCTGAGCTTTCCGGTATTTATCGCGGCCGTGGCCACCGGGCGGTGGGTGGCCAACACCTTTACCAGCCGCTACGCCATGCTGGGCGTGGCCGGGGTGTTGCTGCTGGTCAGCGGAGCCCTGGTGTTATTTTTGCAGTACAACGGGAGAATTTTGCCTTCTGGAATTCATTGGGCGGCCATGTTGGTGGTGTTCGCCATGGGGATGCAGAATGCGTTTGGCCGCCTCTTCGCCAAGGAAACGTATGGGCCCACCACGGTGATGACCGGCAACGTCACGCAAGCCACGCTGGATATCGCCGCCCGGCTCACGGGTCCGGCTGAAACAGCCGGTAAAGGCGTGCCCATCCGGGTGCAGCTGCTGGTCATTGGTGCCTTTCTGCTGGGTTGCCTGAGCGGCGCGCTGGTCGCTCGCCAGTTCGGTTTGTGGCCCGTGGCGCTGGCTGGGCTGGTGCTACTAGTGGTGGCCGCCCGCAAGCCGGCGGCCGTGCCGGTCAAGGCCTGAGGTATGGCGGCGTCCCCGAACCCGTTGCGCTCATCGTATCAGCTATTGCCCAGCCGCGGATGTGCCGGGCTGCTGGGCTGGCTGGCTTGGCTACTGCTCCGGGGTAGTAGCGCGCAGGGACAGGTCCCTGCGGCGGCGGCGCCCCCGGAGTTCGAGCAGTTGCGCGCGGAGGAAGATTACCGCTACCTGGCCAACCCTGATTCGGCAGTGCGCCCCAGCGTGTTTGACCCGCTGAAGTTTATCGCGCTTTCGTCTACCAACAAGAGCTACCTGACGCTGGGCGGGGAAGTCCGGCAGCAGTACGAGTACTTCCATAATACGAACTGGGGCGAAGGCCCCGAGGACAACAACGGCTATCTGCTGCAGCGCTACGTGGGCCATGCCGACCTGCACCTGGGGCTTCACGTCCGCTTTTTTAGCCAATTTAAAAGCGGGATTGCGACGGGCAAACGTGGCGGACCGGAGCCGCCCGACGAGGACCGGTTGGATGTTCACCAGGCCTTTGTTGACTTCGCCACGCGGGAGGACAGCGCGGCGCTGACGTTGCGGCTGGGCCGGCAGGAAATGAGCTACGGTTCCTCCCGCCTGGTTTCCGTGCGCGAGGGTCCCAACGTGCGACAGACCTTCGACGGCGGCCGCCTTATCTGGCAGCTGCCGCGCTGGCGGGTAGATGGGTTCGTGACCCGGCCCGTGACCACGGAGCGCGGCTTATTCGACGACCGGCCGAACCCGGACCAGTGGTTTTGGGGCGTGTACGGCGCACGTTCCCTGCCCAAGCTCCAGGGGGGGCTGGATGTGTACTACTTTGGTTTTGCCAATAATGCAGCTGAGTTTGCGCAGGGCCTGGGGCGGGAGCGCCGGCATTCGGTGGGGGCCCGGTACTGGAGTCAAGCCGGGTCCTTTCGCTTCAACGCCGAGGCCGTTTACCAGTTTGGGCAGTTTGACCAGGGCCGGATTCAGGCGGCCACGGCCTCGGCGGAGCTGGAATATGACCCGCCCGCGCTACCGCTGCACCCTCACTTCTCGTTGCGCACGGAGGCGATTAGCGGGGACCGAGACTCGGCCCAAGCCAGCTTGCAGACCTTTAATCCGCTCTTCCCCAAGGGCGCCTACTTCGGGCAAGTAGCCTTGATTGGGCCAGCGAATCTGCTCGACCTGCATCCGATTGTGGTCCTGCGGCCCCTGGCCACGCCGGATGTGACGCTGACCGTCGACTGGGTGTTTTTCTGGCGCGCCAGCCGCGCCGACGGGCTTTACACCGTGCCCTACGTCCTGACCCGTTCCCCTAGCGGGGCCCCATCCCGCTACATTGGCGACCAGCGCACCATCGAGGTGGCGTGGCAGGTAAACCGTCACTTCACGGCGGAGCTGTTCGTGACGTATTTCCGCGCCGGCCCCTTTCTGCGCGAGTCGGGCACCGGGCGCAACCTGACCTACGTGGCCCCACGCCTGACCTTCCTTTTTTAAGCGCTTACGGCGGCAGCTCTGATGAGCGGGGCACTAGCTGTACTCCTTTTCTCATTTTGCCATGATGCTGCCTGGCTCTCACCGCAAGTTTTCCAAACTCAAGTTGTTTTTGTTGAACTGGGCCTGCGTTTTACCGCTGGTACTGCTCTTGGAGACGGGCGCGAAGTGGGTCCTGCACGTTTTGCGCTTACCTGAGTCAGTGCTCCCATTTATTGTCACGGGACTGCTCACTTTTGCCACCGTGTATTTCATCGGGCCCTGGCTGGAGCGCACGTTTCGCTCCTGGCTTACGAAGCCCTGATTCAGGGCCGCCGTTTCCACTTTGTGCCTGCCTGTCTGCCCCTTAATTTCCTGATTTACTTCTATGCGCTTGCCTCTCCTAAGTAGTCTGCCAGCCATGCTGTTGACAGCCGCCGCACCGGCACTGGCACAGCCGAATGCCGCCCCGGTTGCCCCGGCCGAGCTGATTATTCGCAACGGCCGCTTTGTGACGCTCGATGAGCGCCGTGCCAGTGCGGTGGCCGTGGCCATTCGGGGCGGGCGCTTCGTGCGCGTGGGCTCGGAGGCGGAAGTGCTTCAGCTCCGAGGCCCCCAGACCCGCGTGCTCGACGCCGGGGGCCGCACCGTGGTGCCGGGGCTCAACGACTCGCACACCCACGTTATCCGGGGCGGGCGCTTCTTCAACACCGAGCTGCGCTGGGACGGCGTGAAGAGCCTGCGCCAGGGCCTGGGCATGGTGCGCGAGCAGGTGCGGCGCACCCCGCCCGGCCAGTGGGTGAAGGTGGTGGGCGGCTGGAGCGAGTTTCAGTTTGCCGAAAAGCGCAACCCAACCTTAGCCGAGCTGAACGCCATTTCGGCCGAGGTACCCATCTTCGTCCTGCACCTCTACGGCCGTGCCTGGCTCAACAAGGCCGCGCTCAAGGCAGCGGGCATTACCCGCGACTCGCCCAACCCGCCCGGCAGCGTGATTGAAAAAGACGCGCAAGGTGAGCCCACCGGCCTGCTGCTGGCCACGCCCAATGCCCAACTGCTCTACGCCACCAACGCCAAAAGCCCGCCTCCTTCGTTTGCCGAACAGGTGAACTCGACCCGGCAGTTTATGCGCGACCTCAACCGCTTTGGCTTGACGAGCGTCGTGGATGCAGGCGGCGGCTTCCAGGCTTTCCCCGAGGACTACGTCGTAGCCGACACGCTGGCCCGGCGCGGGCAGCTCACCCTGCGGATGCCCTACTACCTATTTGCGCAAAAGGCCGGCCGCGAGTACCAAGACTACGTGCAGTGGGTGGCTAGCCAGCCCCGCGGCCCCCAGTCCGATGACGAAGGGCATCATTATTACCTGGATGGCGGCGGCGAAAACCTGGTTTCCTCGGCCGCCGATTTCGAGAATTTTGAGCAAGCCCGGCCCGAGCTCAAGGCGGAGATGGAAGCGGAGTTAAAGCAGGTGCTCACGCTGCTGGTGAGCAAACGCTGGCCCTTCCGCCTGCACGCCACCTACGACGAGAGCATCTCGCGTTTTCTGACGGTGCTCGAAGACGTCAACCGCAGCACGCCCTTCAATGGCCTGCGCTGGTACTTCGACCACGCCGAAACCATCTCCGACCGCAACCTGGCCCGCGTCAAAGCCCTGGGCGGCGGCATTGCCATTCAGAACCGCATGGCTTTCCAGGGCGAAACCTTTGTGCGGCGCTATGGCGCGGCGGCGGCAGCCCAGGCCCCACCGGTGAGGAAAATGCTGGCCCAGGGTTTGCCCGTGGCCATGGGCACCGACGCCACTCGCGTGAGTAGCTACAACCCCTGGGTGGCACTACACTGGCTCGTGAGCGGGCAGACCCTGGGCGGCACCGTGCTCTACCCGCCCGCCAACCGCCTAGACCGCCGCACCGCCCTGCAGCTGTACACCGTCGGCAGCGCCCGCCTCACGGGCGAAGACACGGTGAAGGGCCGCATTAAGGAGGGCTATTATGCCGATTTGGCCGTGCTCTCTGCCGACTACCTGACCGTGCCCGAAGCCCGGATACCCGCCATTGAGGCCCTGCTGACGGTGGTGAACGGCAAAGTCGTGTACGGGGCCGGGCCTTTCGCCCGCCTGGCGCCGCAGCCGGAGCCGGTCAGCCCGGCCTGGTCGCCAGCGGCTTACTATAACGGGTGGGGCGGGACTAAAAAGTAAGCTCGGCTACTTGGCCTGCGCTTGCTGTACCCACCCCTTGCCCTGCTCTGACGATGGTATTTTGCTTAATGTTAAAGAATAATGGTTTGTCAAAAAAACAATGTACCTACATAAAATGTAGGTACATTGTTTTTTTGATTAAGTTTGTATCATAAGAGCCGACCTGGAAAGCTCAGTGTCATCGCAACTCCTTTTTAACCGCCATGATTTCTTCAACTTCTCACCCCGCAGCTATTACCCGGGAGGTACGGCATATTATCAGCCAACGCAAGCACATTCAGCTGCGGCGGCTCCAGCCATCAACTTCCCTGGCGGGCGAGCTAGGCTTGGATACCGTTGACGTGGTAGATATCATCTTGGCCCTGGAGCGCCGCTTTCACCTCACCATTCCCGACGAAGTGCCCCTACAGACGGTTGGTGACTTGGTCGGCTACGTGAGCAGTTACCGGCCTGCTTCGGCCTAGCCTTTCCTATCTTCTTTACTTCGCAGGCAGTATACCAACTGCAAACGTCAAAAACGGTAGCAGAAACCGATGCGCGCCTTATAACTAGGCAACTAGTTCTTCAAGGCCCACACAAGCATGAGGTTCTACTGCTCTAGTTTGCCCGGCCACCCTGTCCCGGCTTTCACACACTGTGATTTTACTCACTAATAACCTGTCATAACATGAAATTTAGCATCACCCGCGCCAACGAGCGCGGCACCAAGGACATCGGCTGGCTGAAAAGCAACTTCACGTTCAGCTTCAGCTCCTACGCTAACCCGGAGCGCAACGGCTTTGGTCTGCTGCGCACCTTCAACGACGACTTCGTGGAGCCCGGCAAAGGATTTGGGATTCACCCACATGCCAACATGGAAATCATCTCGGTGATGCTGGCCGGCAGCATGAACCACATCGACTCGCTCGGCTATAAGGAGGTGGTGCACAAGGACTGGGTGCAAATCATGAGCGCCGGCACGGGCCTGCGCCACGAAGAGTACAACGTGGGCGACGATGACGTGAACTTCCTGCAAATCTGGATTGAGCCCAAGCAGCAGAACATCACCCCACGCTACCAGCGCCGCCAGTTTCCCGAAGAAAAGCGGGCCAACCAGCTGACCACCGTGGTGAGCAACGAGGAAGGCCAGGCCCACTGCTGGATAAATCAAAACGCCAAGCTCTCCCTGGGCTACTATGAGGCGCCCCAAACGGTAGAGTACAGCTTTGCGCCCCTGAACAAGGCCCTGTTTCTGTTTGTCATCAGCGGCAGTGTATCCGTCGAGGGGCAAATCATCGGTACGCGCGACAGCATCGGATTCTGGGAAACGGGTCAGGTGAGCCTGGCGTGCGCGGCCGACACGCGGTTCCTGCTCATTGAGGCGCCCATTAATGCCTAGACGGTAACCTGCGGCCGACCGTGTGCTGCCCGGAACCTGGGCACGGGCTTACTCGGCCAGGCGGGGGGTAATGGTCACGGCTGGGGCCAGCGTTTTATGGATGGGGCACTGCTCGGATACCTTCAGCAGGCGCTGGCGCTGGTCGGGGCTTAGCTCTCCGTGCAGGTGCAGTTCCCACTCTAGTAAGGTTATGACGTGCCGTTCATCCAGCACGAAGGAAACCACGGCTTCCACCTCCTGCAGCGGCCACTGCTTGCGGGCGGCGTACATCCGCACGGTAATGCAGGTGCAGGCGCTCAAGGCCGCCGCAGCAACTCGCTGGGGGTGGGGCCTTGCGTTTGCCCGCCTTGCTCGCGCGTTGCGTCGGCTACCAGGGTGTGACCCTGCTCCAGCAGTAAGTCGGTGCGATATGGTTCATCGGTGCCGCTGCGGCCGTGTATCGTGGGCATAAACAAAGGTATAAAAGGGGAACAGCTGGTTTGAACTTCAAGCTCATGGCATTGCCCGCAAGACGGCCAGAACCGCTAAAAAGGCTTATTTATAATCACCAAGGCATCAGCCGGCTTCCATCATACTGAGAAATCCAAGTATGAAACCTCACGTAATCTGCCACATGGTGGCCTCGCTCGACGGTCGCATCATCACCAAGCGCTGGGGCGAGAAGCCGAACACGAAAGCCTACGAAACCACGGCGGCCCACTTCGATGCCCAAGCCTGGCTGTGCGGGCGCGTCACGTTTGAAAAGGATTTCACCGGTGGCCTGGCACCTGACGTGCAGCCCGGCGCCACCGTGCCCGACCGCCACGACTTCGTGGCCGACGCGGCCGCCACCTCCTTTGCCATAGCCGTCGACGCCCACGGCAAGCTGGGCTGGAAATCGGCCTACATTGATGAGGACCACATTGTGGTCGTGCTCAGTGAGCAAGTCAGCGACGAGTTTCTGGCCTACCTGCGCCGGCAGGGCGTGTCCTATAGTTTTGGCGGCGCCCTGGAGCTGGATTTCGCGCTGGTCCTGGAAAAGTTAAGTCAGCTATTCCCCATCCAAACCATTCTGCTGGAAGGCGGCGGCCACCTCAACGGCTCGCTGCTCAAGGCCGGCCTGGTCGATGAGCTGAGCCTGTTGCAGTACCCCGTGCTGGATGGGGCCGCCAGCTCCGCCGCGGTGTTTGAGCAGGGCGAGCAGGGCGAGCAGGGCGAGCAGGGCGAGCAGGGCGAGCAGCCCGGCCCAGCTGCGCCTCAAGCACGTGGAGCAGCTGCCCGACGGCCTGGTGTGGCTGCGCTATGACGTGGCCGGGCGCTAGCTAATTCAGGCTTCGGTAGTCATTTGGCGAATAGCCCGTCACCTTTTTGAAGGCCCGGGTAAAGTGCTGCGGGTACTTAAACCCCAGCTCGTAGCCAATCTCGCTGACCAGTTTGCGCGAACCCAGCACCCGGTCCTTGGCAATGTTGATAATCTTGAGCTGGATGTATTCCTGCGCCGATTTGCCCGTCTCTTTTTTGATTAAATCGCCAAAGTAGTTCGGCGACAGGTTCATCTGTTCGGCGAAATAACTGACCGCCGGCAGGCCGTGCAGCTGCGGGCTATCCGACTTAAAGTAGTCACTCAATAGACTCTCGAATCTCCCCAAAATCCCCTTGTTGACGTCATTGCGGGTGATGAACTGCCGGTCGTAAAACCGGACGCAGTAGTTGAGAAACAGCTCGATGTTGGTGACGATAAGGGTCCGGCTGTGCTTGTCAATCGACTGCTGCAGCTCGTATTCGATTTTGGTGAAGCAGTCCAGCACCACTTTTCGCTCCTTTTCGGAAAGGTGGAGGGCCTCCCGGACATTGTAGCTGAAAAAGGCGTAGTCGTCTATCGTCCGGCCCAGCGAAGTGCCGTGAATCAGGTCGGGATGAAACAGCAGCCCGTAGCCCTGGGGCTTGTACCCTTTGGTGGTTTCAATGGTCAGCGCCTGGCCGGGGGCAAAAAACACCAAAGTTCGGTCCTGGTAGTCGTAGGTGTCGCGGCCGTACTTGATGTTGCCGCATTGGATGTCCTTGAGAAACATGGCGTAAAAGCCGAACCGCATCCAGGGCGCATAATCCAGCGGCTGGGTCTCGGTGAAATCGATGACGCTGACCAGTGGGTGCAGGTTTTCGTGGTGGTGAAAAGCATCATACGCACTCACCGTATCGAATTGCAGAATGTCGTCCATAGCGTTTGGTAATTGACTACTACAAAGTTAGGCGACCCAGGCAGCCGGCAAGGGTTGGCTTCGGAAATCAGTAAAGATGGTAGGGGAATCCGTAACTGGTATAAGAATTTCGGGATGAAGTGACGGGAACTTTGCAGGGCAAATCGGAGGGAAGGCAAATGCAGCCGGGCAGGTGAAGGAGCAGCCCGGTTAGCTGTGACCCAATCCTATTGCAGCATTCCCTCCCTCACTACATCCGAAAACCACTGCGGAATGAAAAAAATAGCATATGCCGGCTGCCTGGGCGTCATCGGTATCATTAGTACCGAGTTTGGTATCATCGGGGTCCTGCCGCAAGTCGCCGACCATTATCACATCAGCATTGACCACGCCGGGTACCTGCTCAGTGCCTTTGCCCTGACCATTTTTCTGACGGGCCCTTTCATGGTCCTGTTCACCTCGGGCCTAAACCGGAAAAAGATGATGATGGCCGTCATCTCCCTCTTTCTGGTCAGCAACATCGTGTCGGCCTTCGCCCCGCCGTTCTGGCTGCTGCTCGTGTTCCGGGTAATTCCGGCCTTCTTGCACCCGGTGTTTTTCTCCGCCGCCATCGGGGCCGTGATAAAATCCGCCAAGCCCGGCGAGCAGCACAAGCTGATGGGCATTGTCATCGGTGGCATCGCCGTGTCGCAGGTGAGCATCATCCCGCTTTCTTCGTACCTGGCTAGCTTGTATGGGTGGCAAATCAGCTTTGTGGTCCAAAGCATTATCAGCCTTATTGCCATTGCTGGCATTGCCCTCTTCATTCCGGACATGCCGGTCACGGAAAAGAAGTCGTACGGCAGCCAGCTGGTCATCCTCAAAAAGCCCACGTTCCTCATCAGCGTGGCCCTGAACGTCTTCCTGATTGCGGCCTGGTTTTCCTCCTACAGCTACTTCGCCGATTACCTGGGCAAGGCCAAGGGGATGACCCCGCAGCAAATCAGCTACATGCTGCTGCTTTTTGGCATAACCGGCGTGGTTGCCAACTGGCTGGCCGGGCGGCTACTGGCCAAAAATGTCCCCCTGACCACGGCCTTCTTCCTGCTGGGGACCATTGCATTGCCCCTCATCCTGTCCTATTCGGGCAATAATTTCACGGTCCAGATAGCCGTCATCGCCTTTTGGGGCATCATGTACGGCCCCTGTTTCCTCACCGCCATTTCATATATGATTCAGGCGGCCCCCGATGCCCCGGAATTCGCCAACAGCCTGCAGTCCTCCTTCGGCAACCTCGGGGTTTCGCTGGGCACGGCCATTGGTGGCTGGTTTATCGCCACCCAGGGCATCACAAACCTGCCCTGGGTAGGGGCCGCCTTCGGGGTCCTGGCTCTGGCCATGATGGGGTGGCGCGGGACTTTAGACCGGGCCTCATCCCAAGCGGATAGACCCCAGCTTCAAGCCGATAGCGCGCAGCCACAGGTCGTGCTTCACTAGCTGGAGCAGGAAACCACAGGATGACTTCGCCAGGCTGGACGGATAGCACCGGGGCATCGAAGACTGGCGGGTTAAAGATGGATGGAAGCCAAACATCAATATGCCAACAGCTTTTGCCCGCTCATCTGCCTCCCTGTTTACCGAAAGGCTGGTTCCTACCATAAGCTGCTTTAAAACCCAGAAATATGTTTAACGAAACAGAAAACATCAATCTGTCCGCCGCTGGCGCCGCCGACCGCCGCCACTTCCTCAAGGTCGGGGCCACGCTGGGAGCAGCCCTGCTCGCCGCGCCGGCCTTTGGCGCAGCCCTGCCCGGACAACTGGCCACGCCTGGAGCTGAGTGCTTCGGCCCTGCGGCCAGCCTCCAGCGCCGAACGCTGGGAACCGGGAAAAACCGCCTCGATGTATCGGCGCTGGGCTTGGGCTGCATGGGGATGAACCATAACCGCGGTATTAATCCGGCCCGGCAGGTAATGGTCGCCTTGATTCGCCAGGCGTTTGAGCAAGGCGTGACGTTTTTTGACACGGCGGAAGTGTACCGCTTTGGTCCTAAAATAAATGAAGAGCTGGTTGGGGAAGCCGTGGCCCCTATGCGAAAGAATGTTGTTGTCGCGACCAAATTCGGGCACGAAATTCAGGATGCGAAAGCGGTGGGCTTGAACAGCCAGCCCAAGCATATTCGCGAAGTGGTGGAGCAGTCGCTCAAGCGGCTTAAAACCGATACCATTGACCTCTTATACCAACACCGTCTGGACCCTAAGGTGCCGATTGAGGACGTGGCCGGAACGGTGAAAGACTTAATCAAAGAAGGAAAAGTCAAGCATTACGGGCTTTGTGAAGTAGACGCCGCTACGATTCGGCGGGCCCACGCCGTGCATCCGCTGACCGCTATTCAAAGCGAGTATCATTTGTTGTGGCGGCAACCAGAAGTAGATGTGTTCCCAACCTTGCAGGAACTGGGCATCGGCTTCGTGGCCTACAGCCCGCTGAGCCGGGGGTATCTGAGTGGGGCGATGAACGGAGAAACCACGTTCTACGCGGCCAACGATAACCGCTCGGAGCTGCCTCGCTACACGCCGGAAGCAATGAGGCGGAACATGGCTTTTGTGAAGGTGCTTATCGATTTTGGTCACCTCCGAGGACTGACTCCCGCGCAAGTTGCCTTGGGGCATATGCTGGCCCAAAAGCCCTGGATTGTTCCCATTCCCGGAACTACCAAGCTAGCGCATTTGCAGGAAAACCTAGGGGCACTCGACCTGCCGTTTACCCCGCAGGACCTTCAGCAACTGGATGCCGCCCTTGCCAAGATTACCATTTACGGCGAGCGGGGAAGTAAATAGTCTTGGGTATTACCTGCGTGAGTTGCCATGACCCCAGGCAAAGTGCTGGCTGTCCTGCGCCAACCAACCTAGCAGCAGACATCTAACCATCTTTCGACTAGCGGCCTTGCTCTTGCTTTGCGTAATAGCCGGCGGCGCGAAGCCCCGTCATCTAGCCTGGACATTACTGTCCGTAACAGAAAACAAGCAATGCCATGGCACTTCCTTTAATAAGCCAGCGCACCTAACAAAGGAAACCCTATGATGAAGTATCGCAAACTTGGTAAGACCGGTATTGTCGTTTCGGAGCTCGCACTTGGCACGATGTACTTTGGCGATGAGACCCCGGAAGCTGACGCCTTTGCCATTCTCGACGGCTTTGTGGAGGCGGGCGGCACGCTCATTGATACTTCCGACGTCTACGTGGGCAGCGTGGCCGAGCAGGTCCTTGGCCGCTGGCGGGCCGCCCGGCCCCGCGACCTCACCGACCGGGTGGTGATGACCACCAAAGGCCGGTTCGGCGGCGGCACCGACCCCAATGGCGCGGGCCTGTCCCGGCGCCATTTGCACCGGGCGCTCGACGCCTCGCTTAAACGCCTCGGGGTCGAGACGGTCGACCTCTACCAGCTGCACGCCTCGGACATGCAAACGCCCGTGGAAGAAACCTTGTCGTTCCTGGACGACGCCGTGCGGGCCGGCAAGATTCACTACGTGGGCTTGTCCAACTGCACCGGCTGGCAGGTTCAGCTGATGGTTTCCACCGCGCAGGCCATGGGGGTGCAAGTGCCGGTCAGCCTGCAAGCCCAATACAGCTTGTTGTCCCGCGAGATTGAGTGGGAAATTATCCCCGCCGCGCGACACAACGGCCTGAGCCTGCTGCCCTGGTCGCCGCTGGCCGGGGGCTTTCTGGCGGGCAAATACCAACGGGGCAGCACGCCCACCGCGGACACGCGCGCGGGTTCGCAAAAGGACCTGTACCAGTGGGTGTCGGCCGACTATGCGAAATCAGACCGCAACTGGCGCACCATCGACACGGTGGTGCGCATCGCCAAGGAAATCGGCGCGACGCCGACCCAGGTGGCCCTGCGGTGGCTGGCTGACCGGTTGGGGGTAGCGGCGCCCATTTTTGGCGCTCGCACCATCGCCCAGCTGCACGAAAATCTGGGAGCCACGGAGCTCGTCTTGAGTGCCAAAGCCACCCAGGCGTTGGAAGCCGTGAGTGCCCCTCAGGCCGGGGGCTACCCCTATGGCCGGTTTGGGGAGTGGCAGCGCGAGCGGTGGCTGCAAGACGGCACGCCCGCGCCCGTGCCCGTCATGGCCGGTGGGTCGGCCCATCCGCTCGGACAAGGCTAGGGTTCTGCCCCGCCACGGAGCAGAAGAACGAGGCGCTGCGGTAGCGCCACCTGTTTGATTTCTATAGGAAGCTGTTTGATTTCCATTTTCCGCCCCTGCCGGGCTGGGGGACCTTTGTATTGCGTAGTGCAAGCGGCACTACTGCCTCATCCTAAGCCTCAAACGCCATGAGCGACCAAGCCGAAACCCCGAAATTCCCAACCGCTGCCACGCTGAACTCGGCCGACACCTTCACCGGGTCGGCCTGGGTAAGCCTGCTGGTGGACCCCAAAAATCCCACGGACTGCTCGCTAGGCTACGTCACTTTCGAGCCGGGCGCCCGCAACAACTGGCACTCGCACCCCGCCGGCCAACTCCTGATTGCAACGGCCGGAGCCGGCTATTACCAGGAAAAAGGGCAGCCCGCCCAATTGCTCCGCGCCGGTGAGGCCGTGAGCATTGGCCCTGGCGTGGTGCATTGGCACGGCGCCACCAAGACCAGCCTATTCGCCCACTACGCCATCAATCCCAACGTCAGCCAGGGTATTGCGGACTGGGGCACTCCCGTCACGGACGAGGAATACCAGACCGCGCACGCCTAGCGGCTTCCGGGCCGCTCATCGCCACCGCGCCGGCGCTCGTGCCGGAGCCGCCTACCCCCTGGCCCAACCTCCCTCCACTCAACCTTCGCTATGATGATGCAACGACGCAGTTTTCTGAAGCAAACCGGCATGGCCGGCACCGCCACGCTGGTGCTGGGCAACCTGCCCTCGATGGTGCTGGCCGCGCCCCCGAAAAACATCGCGGCCCGGGGCTACGCCGCCCGCGACAAGTCGGGCAAGCTCAGCCCCTGGACCTTCGAGCGCCGCCCGGTGGGCGACAACGACATCCTTATCGACGTCAAATTCAGCAGCATCTGTCATTCCGACATCCACCAGATGCGCGGGGATTGGGGGCCGCAGCAGTACCCCCAGGTACCCGGCCACGAAATTGTGGGCATTGTCAAAGCCGTGGGCAAAAGCGTGACGAAATTTAAAGTGGGCGACCGGGCCGGCGTGGGCTGCATGGTCGACAGCTGCCTGCGCTGCGCGAGCTGTCAGGAGGGGCTGGAACAGCACTGCGACCACAACGCCACCGTGTTTACCTATGGCACGCCGGAGAAGACGTCTCCTTCCGGCATCACCCAGGGCGGCTATGCCTCGAACATCGTGGTGCGGGACCATTTCGCCGTTCATATCCCGGACCACATTAGCCTGGAGCAGGCCGCCCCCTTGCTGTGTGCCGGCATTACCACGTATTCGCCCCTAATGCGGGCGAAATTCAAGCAGGGCGATAAAGTAGGCGTGGCCGGTATTGGCGGCCTGGGTCACCTGGCCGTCAAATTAGCCGTGGCCAAAGGGGCCGAGGTGTACGCCTTTACCACGTCGCCGGATAAGGTCAAGGACATCCTGGCTTTTGGCGCGAAGCAGGTCATTGTGGTCGACGACTTGAGCAAGCTGCTCCCGTACAAAGGCACGCTGGATTACATGATTGCGACGATTCCGGCGCAATACGACGTGGCCGCCTACGCCGCCGTTGTGAAACGGGACGGCTTCTACACCCAGGTGGGCATGCCAGTCGGTTTTAACCTGACGGTCAGCAACATCGGCCTGGCTGGTAGCCGGGTCAATTTTAATGCCTCGCTCATTGGCGGCATCCCCGAAACGCAGGAAGTGGTGCAGTTCTGCGCCGACAACAAAATCTACCCGCAGGTGCAGGTAATTAAGGCCGGACAAATCAACGAGGCATGGGCCAGCGTCCTGGACAAGAAAGCCCGGTACCGGTTTGTGATTGATGCCTCCACCTTTTAGCCCCAAGCCGGCCGGCGAGCTGCTGGCTACGCTTTGCGCTAACTAACCCCGGCTTATGAAACGCCCTCTTGTTCTGGCAGGAGTTTACACCGCCATCCTGCTACTGTTGACCATCATGACGACCAACGCCCAGCAATCCGCGCCGCTCACCAAGCGGCAGCAGGCTATTGTCACCATTTCGGCCTTCACCGCCAAGGGCGACCTGCTCCACCTGCCCGACGCGCTGGCCCAGGGCCTCGATGCCGGCCTGACCGTAAACGAGGAAAAGGAAGTGCTGGCCCAGCTCTACGCCTACTGCGGCTTCCCCCGCAGCCTCGGCGCGCTCGACATCCTGATGAACTTGGTGGACGAGCGCAAAACCCAGGGCAAGCACGACGTGATGGGCAAGGACGCCTCGCCCATCACCAGCACCGCGCCCAAGTACGAGCGGGGCAAGCAGAACCTGGGAAAGCTCACCGGCAAGGTGGAAAAAGAGCCGACCGGCGTGAATGCCTTCGCCCCCGAAATCGACGTGTTTCTGAAAGAGCACCTGTTCGCCGACATCTTCGAGCGCGATGTGCTGACGTTTCAGGAGCGGGAGCTGGCCACGATTTCAGCATTAGTGGGCCTGGGTGGCGTAGAGCCGATGTTGCAAGCCCACCTGGGTATGGGCATGAACACCGGGCTGACGGAACCCCAACTCCGGCAAATCATGGCCCTCCATGAGGCCAGCACAGGCAAGAAAGAAGCCGACGCGGGCCGGGCTGTATTGACCAAGGCACTCAATGCAAAAGGCAAGTAACGACGCCTATAGTAAGCAGGGCACCGTTTCAAGGGTTGGGTTTGAATGCTAGCAATTCGCCCATGAAAACCTGCTGCCTTCAGGCACTGAGGCATCCTGCTATGCCGACTGGCTGACCACTCATTCCTCATGCATCCTTTTCGTCCTCACATGAAGCACATCACCCTGGCCGCCGCGGCGTTTGCCCTGCTCATCGGCCTCACGAACTACATCCCGGCCGGCCAAACAACGCCGGCCGTTGCCAAAGCAGTCCCGGCGCAGGGGCCCATTTTCCCGAAGGGCACGCGGGTACCGGCGGCTAATTTTACGGGCGTCGCCTATCTGACGCCGCTGGTGAAGGATGGCCCACCCTACAACTGCGTGATGGGCAGCGTCAGCTTCGAGCCGGGGGCGCGCAGCAACTGGCACACGCACCCCGCCGGCCAGATTCTGCTGATAACCGACGGCCTAGGCTACTACCAGGAAGAAGGCCGGCCCGTGCGCCTGTTGCACAAGGGCGACGTCATCCAGGCCCAGCCGAATGTGAAGCACTGGCACGGCGCCTCGCCCAAGCAGGCCATGACCCACATCTCCGTCAGTCCGAACTCCGACAAGGGAGTGGTGACGTGGCTGCAACCCGTCACTGATAAGGAGTACAACAACTACAAGTAGGGCTGCGATTTTCGCTGTGAGCCATGCGTAAACCGCTCCCCTACTGCCCAAGAGTGGCAACCGAAACAACTGATTTTGGAACACGTTCGTCCATTGTGGGTTTATATCGCCAGCGTCTTCTCGTACAGGCGCTAAACTCCCCTATGGCCGAACCCCTCTCCACTCCTAAGCCCGCCGTCGTCCCCCTGCTGTTTGATTCGCCCAGCAGCGAAATCAATGTGATGACCATGCAGGAGGTGCGGTGCGGCATGGCCAACTTCAACCGGCGCGACCTGTTCAAGGCTGTCCTGTTTGTCGAGGGGGCCAATGAGCTGCACTACGCCACCCGCAGCTTCATCGTCGACAAGCCCGCGCTGGTGTTCACCAACCGCCTGATTCCCTACTCGTGGGAAATCATGGAAGGCTCGGCCGAGGAGCAGGGCTACATCTGCACCTTCACCGAGACGTTCATGCTCTCGGCCATGCGCGGCGTCAGCCTGAAGGATTCGGTGCTCTACAAGGTGGACGGCAGCCCGGTCTACTTCCTCAGCGATGAGCAGCTGCGCTACCTCTCCGATGCCTTTGCCCGGATGCGCCACGACATCGATACCGACTACCCGCACAAGTACGACTTGCTGCGCAACCAGCTCTCCATTATCATTCACGAGGCCGCGCGGCTGGAGCCGGTGAGTTCCTACCCCGCCACGCCAACCAACGCGGCCGAGCGCGTGACCAACCTGTTCCTGACCCTGCTGGAATTTCAGTTTCCGATAACGAACCAGCTCCACGAGCCCATCCTGAAAAACGCGCAGGACTACGCCGACCGGCTTTCCGTGCACGTCAACAGCCTAAACCGCTCGGTGAAAGAGGTAACGGGCAAGTCCACGACCACGCACATTGCCGAGCGCTTCATCAGCGAAGCCAAATACCTCTTGCAGCACACCGGTTCAAGCGTAGGCGACATTGCCGATAGCTTGGGCTTCGAGTATGCTACGTATTTCAACAATTTCTTCAAGAAGCACACCGGTAAGGCACCGCTGGCGTTTCGCCACGCGGGCTAGCGTGGCGCTCATAATAGCTAAGTCAGGCTTATACAACACTATGCACCACCCCTGCTTTTCAGCCAACAAGCTCACAAAGGGAACCGAGAAGACTCTTCGGCTCCCCGGTCTAGTACGCGGGCTGTGGCTGGCATTTAGCCTTTTGCTTATGACTGCATCCGTATCTGGCTCCGCCGCTGCTCAGTCGCCCGCTACCGTGGTACGAATAGCTAAACTCCACATCAAGCCGGCCCAGCTAGTCAGCTACACAGCGGCGTTGAAAGAGGAAATCGAGGTCTCCGTGCGCCTCGAGCCGGGTGTGCTGAACCTGTATGCCGTAGCTGATAAGAATGACCCTGCGGCCCTCACGATTTTCGAGGTGTACGCCAGCCCCGAAGCCTATAAGGCTCATCTGAAAACCCCGCATTTCAAGAAATACAAGACGTCCACTAAGGACATGATTCAGTCGCTCGAACTTCTAGAAACAGTGCCCGTCGTTCTGGAAGCCAAATCGAAGTAAATAGGATTCAACTAAACCTGCCAACTAAGTCATTTACGCCCTTAAAAAGGGAAAGCACTGGTAGGTGCTTCCCCTTTTTAGCAATAGCAGTTCTACGCGCCGTATGTCGCTTTTACGACTAGCGTACGGTGTAGCCCCCATCGACCGCAATGGCTTGGCCGATAATAAAGCTGGCGGCCGGGCTGCACAGCCACAGTACCACGGCGGCAATTTCTTCCGGAGTACCCAATCGGTTCATGGGTACGTCTTTCAGCAGCGCTTGCATGGCCTCGGGCTCGCGGGCGACCATCTCCTCCACCATCGGCGTCGAGATGATGCCCGGGCAGATGGCGTTGATGCGAATGTTACGGGTGGCGTATTCCAGCGCGGCGCTTTTGGTGAGACCGAGCACGCCATGCTTGGAAGCGTGGTACACGGCCCGGTCGGCGATGCCGATGAGGCCGCCCATGGACGAGCAGTTGACAATCGCACCGCTGTTCTGTTCGCGCATCTGCCGCAGCTCGTACTTCATGCAGTTCCACACCCCGCGTAGGTTCACGGACATCACCTTGTCGTACTCTTCGCTGCTGGCATCGGCCGTTTCCATCACCGGGCTGTTGATGCCGGCATTATTGTAGGCGGCATCCAACCGCCCGAAGGTGGCGACGGTCTGCGCTACCATCACCTCGACAGCCTTTTCGTCTGATACATCACACTGGATGGCCAGCGCCCGGTGGCCGACGGCGAGGAGCTTAGCCACCTGTTCCACCGGCTCGTTCACGTCGGCCAGAACCACGGCGGCCCCGGCCGCGGCAAACGCTTGTGCCGCGGCTAATCCGATGCCACTACCGGCGCCGGTCACCAACGCCACTTGTCCTTTCATCGTTTTCATTCGGTTGAGAGTTGGATTTTCAGCCCGCCTACTCGGACAGGCGCAATACAATCATTTCGGCGGGCAGATTCGCCCCACCCGTGGGCACGGCAATAAATTGCTGGCCGTGTAGCAGATAAGTCATGGGCGCCCCCGTTGCGTTGCGCGGCAGCGAAACCTCGCCAATGCGCCGGCCGGTGGCTTTGTCATAAGCCACCAGCTTGGGGTCAACCACTTGAAACTGCGTGCCTGCCGTGTCGCCATGCGAGCCACCGCCCCCTTTCTTGCCTTGCAGGGCGGCTTCGCGCTGGGTCGTGCCTTCCTGCGCCGTGATGAGCAGCGTTTTGGTGAGCAGTACATGCGTGCGGGCCGAGCGTCCCAAGGGCGGGAGCTTCAGCTTTTTCAGGGCCGGAATTTGCTGGGCCAGGTCACCCATGGGAGCCATCCAGCGCTGGTCGCCGGTATTCATGTCAATGGCCGTCATGCGGCCGTAGGGCGGCTTCCACAGCGGGATGCCGTCTTGCAGGGTAGGAAGCGCGTTGGCGCTGCCCTGGTAGCCCGCACCGGGCACCGTGGCGGGCTTGAGGGTAACCTGCTGGGCCAGCGTGTTCGAAGGCACGTACAGGGTCGCCGTCTCGGGGTCGAAGGCCGCGCCGGCCCAGCTCGCCCCGCCCGCGGTGCCGGGCATCAGAATTGTGGGCTTGTCCAGGGCCGGAGGCGTAAAGAGCGGTCCGTAGTTGTATTTGCGGATGATAGCCCGTGCCGAGTCGCGCAAGGCCGGCGTGAAATCCACCAAGTCGTTGTCCGTCAGGCCCTGCCGATCAATAGGGGCGGGCTTGGTCGGGAAGGGCTGTGTGGCCGATGAGTGCTCGCCGGGCACCGTCGACTGCGGCACGGGGCGCTCCACGATGTCCCAGACGGGCTTGCCTGTCACCCGGTCGAACACATACACGAAGCCCTGCTTGCTGACCTGCGCCACCGCTTTCACCGGCTTACCGTTTACGTTGATGTCGAGCAAGATAGGCGCCGCCGGCGGGTCGTAGTCCCACAGCCCGTGGTGCACGAGCTGGTAGTCCCAGGCGCGTTTGCCGGTGCGGGCGTCCAGGGCCACTAGGCTCTCGCCAAACAGCCCAGCCCCCAGGCGCTGGCCCCCGTAGTTGTCATTGGAAGGCGTGCTGCACGGCAAGTACACGTAGCCCAGGTCCTCATCCACGCTGATGGGAGCCCACACGTTGGCGCTGCCGGTGGTTTTCCAGGCGCCTTTTTCCCAGGTCTTGTTGCCGTACTCGCCCGCCTGCGGAATGGTGTGAAACTGCCACAGTTCCTTGCCGGAGCGCACGTCGAAACCCCGCACCGAGCCGGGCGGCATCACCCGCTCCACGGCCACGTCGTTCACCTTCGAGCCAACAATGAGCACATCGCGGCACACCACGGGCGGCGAAGAAACCCCGTAGAGCTTGCGCGTTATGCTATGGCCTAGCCCCTGAGCCAAATCGATGCGACCTTGGTTGCCAAAGGTTGGAATCGGCTGGCCGGTCTTGGCATTCAGGGCGATGAGGTAGCCATCACCGGTACCGAACAAAATGCGCTTATCCTCGCCGCTGGCCCAGTACATCACGCCGCGCTCCACAAAGCCGTTGTTGGCGGGCGTGCCGTTTTTCCAGGTTTCCGGGTCGTACACCCACAGCCGCTTGCCGGTCTCGGCATCGAGCGCCACCGCCTGCGACATTGAGGTGCTCAGGTAAAGCACTCCTTCCACCATCAGGGGGGTTGTTTCCCAGGCCCAGCTTTTCAGCTCGGGGTGGGCGGCGGTAATCTCCTGCTCTACCGAACGCCACGTCCAGGCAATGTGCAGGCGCTTGAAGTTAGTGGAGTCAATCTGGGTGAGGGACGAGTATTTCGAGCTTCCTTTGTCGCCGGCATAGTGGCGCCACTCCGTCGCCGGGTCTTTGCCCATCTGCGCATGGCCAGGGGCCACAGGCAGCGCCGCCAACGCCCCCAGCACCAGCCAGGTGCGCGCGTGGCGATGCAGGTATTGTTCAGGCAGTAAATTCATCCTCCTTCTGGTTTCTTAGTGAATGTGAGCACTCCCCTAGCGCTGGGGCAACCACCAATCGGCTAGTGTTAGCAGGGGCAAAGGTCTTTTAGCCCTTCCCCTGCTACTAACGATTATCAAACCGCTTCTTAAGAATTTCAAACCAATTCGGACGGCCAAGCACGAATTTCTCGGTCGAAAGGTCCGGATACGTGGGCCACCCTGATTCAACACTTCCCTTAGGGTTCCAGCTCAAACATCTTGGTCTACCCCACGGCAAGTTCACGTTCCTGTCTTGTCCTGGAATAAGTTGATAAATCTGATAACCGTTAATCTATTTCAGGAAAGGTACTCGGGCTTGGTGCTTCGTAAATTGAGCGTTTCCATAGACAAAACTCCAGACACCATACAGCCAGTATAACCGCTGATTATTCGTCCTACACTGACGTCCGATAAATCAATGTCTTGCTATCCACTTATTTGCTGACTTACCTAGACCTAATAAAGAGTCCTTACTAACTGTGTCTGGGCAAGCAAGTACAGCAACACCTAACAGGTTACAGAGTAATAATCGGTTATCCTCTTCAGGTTTGGGGCACCCCTTTGCTTGATCTAGCCCTGTAAGCGTTTGTTGTGGGTGCTTACCCTAAAGCACTAGCCGAGATTAGCGTGCCGTCGAGTAGTAGTTGGAGAGCATGTTGTCGTCCTGAAATTACACTGTCGGGTTTTAATGAAATTACCGGGGTAACTGCTAGCTTGCGCCATGCGGTTATTCTTCCCTTGGCGTCTGGTCGTCCTTGCCTTTAGCCTTTTCACGACGACTGTTTTTTCGGGTTGGAGCCAAGTGTCAGAAGCTGCAGCGCCCATTTTAGACTTAGTGTATGCTCAAGTCCAGCAGATGCCCCGCTTACCTGGCGGGGCAAATGATAGGCCAGCAATTGAAGCCGCGATTCGGCAACGGATGACCTACCGCCCCGCTGCTGGAAGCCCGACGATTGCCGCTTCGACCGGGGGCTGGTGATGTTCATCATTGGCCCGGATGGGCGCGTAGGCAAAGTCAAGGTACGTTCCGAGTTAGGACCAGCCTACGATCAGGCGCTACTGGCCGCCGTGAACAAACTCCCCCGTTTTGAGCCGGGAAAGCAGGAAGGGAAACCCGTCGCGGTATTCATCTCCATGGGGGTCGGCTACAGCGCGCCATACAAGGCACCGGCTCCAGCAGCTACCCCGACCAAGGAACGTGTTGCGCCTGGCTGGCCCGTGTTTATGCAGCAACTTACCAGCCCGGCATATCTGACCAGCGGGCAGCGCTTGGATCAAGCCATCGAGCGCCGGTTGTTGCCGTTGCCGGCGGGCGGGAAAGCGCCCGCGCAGCAATTCTTCTTTATTGTCACGGAGAAGGGGAAAATCGAGGACGTTTTCTTTACCAAGAGCATGGGGGAACGCTACGAGCGGGCCATCTTACAGGCCATGAGTTTGCTCCCTACTTTTGAGCCAGGCCGCGTTAACGACCAAGCCGTGCCGACGCTCATGTACCAGGCCATAACCTTCCCGCAGAATGCTGAGCTGCCCACTGGTATCCAGCAGCCATTGCCTCCTTATGATTCCACCAAGGTCTACCTCTACGTGGAGCGAATGCCGGCTTTGCCAGGCAAGGAAGAGGAACCCGTAGGCAATGGCGTTGTGTCGGCTACCGGCATCAAGGAGAGTAAGCTAGTGAGTGAACTACGGCGCCGACTCGTCGTGCCGGCGGAAGTAGCGCAAGGTAAAGTAGACGGAGTGGTGCAAGTTTCCTTTACCGTCGGTCCCAGTGGGGCTCATTACAATCATCAAATTCACAAAAGCCTAAGCCCGGCCTGTGATGCAGCAGCCTTAGCGGCTGTGGCTAAACTTCCTCGCTTTATTCCGGGCCAACAAAGCGGCCGTGCTGTTGCCGTCAGCTTTACAGTAGCGCTTCCCTTCTTTGGACCCGCTCACGTGTTTGAATCATACGAAGTGCCGCAACGAGCCGTCTTCCCTGGAGGCAAGGAGGCCGTTTATACCTACCTAAGCGAGAAGCAGCGTGCACCTGCTGTTATGCAGCAAGAGAAGCTGAGCGGCTATGTAACAGCGAAGTTCGTGGTCGGTGCGGATGGCCGCGTCCGCACCCCACAGATTGTCCGAGGGTTGTGCACCAGCTGTGACGCGGAAGCACTGCGGCTACTTCAAGCCATGCCTGCCTGGGCCCCTGCGCGCAACGCCCAGGGGCAAGCGGTAGCAACAACGGAACATCTTGAAATTAGGATGCCTTCCGCGTCTGCTGGCGCTCGGTAATCTCCAGAGGCTTTTGCGCTCGCTTCCCTTCTTCTATTCATGGGTGGTATCAGCGTGACTGAGATGCTCATCATCATGGGCCTACATCTAACCCTCATCTCGGCCGCGATCTGGCGGTTGTTGCGGCCCGCCAAACAGACGGTCGTAGTACAGCAGCCAAGTTCGCCCATGTCCGTGGCCGACGAGCTGTTCAAGTTGCAACGGTTGCTTGAGCAAGGCGTGCTCACAGCAGCCGAGTTTGAGGAGCAGAAGCGCCGGCTGCTGCGCTAGATTGCCAATCACAATGAAAGATACCCTGAATAAATCGATCAATGAGTTGGAGGGAGCAGAACCCATGCTCGATTCAGATCAGCACGATTATCCTTTAGTAAGCAGATGTCTTGAGCTCAGGAAAAAGCCTCTTAAAAACTACACAGTGGAGGATCTAAGACTCATGATTGGGCAAGGCATGAGGTGGTCCAGTTAGGCAGGACAGTTTAGGGTCGTTAATGAAAGCAGCTGTTGGTGAGCGAGATACGGCCGTTGATAGCCAATACTGGAGTGCAGCCGCTCGTAATTATAGTAATCAAAATAGTCGGCGACACTGGCCTGCGCGTCGGCTAAGTCAGCGAAAACGGGCCACTCCCGGCGTTCTAATTCCTCCGTTTTGAGTCGGGACCAGCGGCTTTCGGCTTGCGCGTTGTCGTAACACTCGCCGCGGCGACTTTGCGAGCGTACGGCCTGGGGGCGGTGCAGCAGAGCGCGGTACTGGTTGCCGAAGTACGGTCCACCCCGATCCGAGTGCACGAGCAGACCCGGCGTTGGCTGCTGAGCGAGCAAAGCCCGTTGCAAAGCAATGGTAAGCAGCTCTTCGGGCATCGTGGCCGCTCGTCAGTTCATACTAGACTTCATCAATTTAAAATGCAAGTGCTGGGCCGGGATTGCCAGCGAGAATACAAGCGGCCAAGTCAAGCTTACTACCACTTGTAGCCAAGGAACTGGCTGTGTTTTTGCTGACCTGTTATCCATCTGTATTACTTATACCATTCTTATGAATACGCTCGTTACTCCTACCTTAGACCTTGCTACCACTAAACGCCACCAACTGTTTACAACGCTTGTCGGGGTAGTAGCTGACCGGCACCAAGCCTACCTCGACGAAGAGGCCACGGTGATTGACTCGTGCTATACGCTGGAGCTAAAGGACGGCGAAGCGCACATCGAAATGGCGCAGTGGGTGCCATTGACTCTCGGTTACGAGTTGTATCACTGCTTTGCCAAGAGTTTTGAGTAAAGTAAAAGCCTCAGCGTCTGCTGGGGCTTTTCGATTCTTTTAGGCCGGCCTGATTTACGGCATTTCCGCTCCTGATCGAGCAAGCGGTTGGGACGTGGCCACACGCGGCGCCCGAGAACTTCACGACGTGGCAGGCCTCCATCATTCGCTCCAAACTCATGGGCAAGACCCCTTTTCCAGCGAAGGCACTGCCCTTGCAGTTCACTCCCTAGACTTAGCACTCTAGTCTCCTATGGCCCCCGGCTATCGACCAGAAGCTGCCAAATGGGACAGCCAGACGTGGCTGGTGGTGCTGTACTTGGCGGTGTTTCCGTTGGATTTCTACGGATTGTGGAAATCAAGAGCGATCCCGCCTTCGGTGAAGGCCGTCCTCGTCGGGGCCAGCGCCTAGCTGTTCTACAGACTCGTTCAGGCGGTTATCGGCCCCTTCTAAATACAGTCGTTTTAACTAGGCTATACTTCCCTACCTCCCGTTGCTGCTGCTGGGAGGCTAGCCGGGGTCACCATACTACTTACTATATGAAGTATCTACTTCTGCTGCTCGTTCTCTGCACCGGCGCCGCCCTGCCCCGGGCCTATGTCCAGCAAGCACCCGGGTCTGCCGCCCCGCAACCCATGTACGGGGTGGCCCGCATCTTGCTCATCAATTCCTCGTGTCAGCTCTCCCTGGCCGATGGCGTGCAGCCCGCGGGCTAGTTGGACTACGTGCAGGAAAACGGGAAAGCGCGCCGCTTTGCCGATGAAGCGGCCGCTCTTAACTATCTCTACTCGCTGGGCTGGGAAGTACTACCCCACGGCATAGAAGCTAGCCGGCACTACTACCTGCTCAAACGTCGTAACCCCTAGCGGCCATCCGGCGACCAACTTTAACACGGTACTAGGCGCTCAAGTGGCTATTGACGCCGACGCAGGGGCTATTTCACGCGTTTTAACCTTTCCCTTACTTCAACGGCTCGAGTAGTTGGTCGGGCAGTAGCAAGGCAGCTGCATGCTATCCATTATATTTGATTTTCCCCTTACTATATGACAAAACTACTACCTTCTTTATTAGTAGCCTCGGGCCTGCTTCTCACCAGTCTGCCCCACCAGGCCGCGGCCCAACTTGTTCCCGCCAGACAATGGGACAAAACGTTTGGGGGCACTAGCGATGAACGGCTGGCAGATGCCCAACAAACCAGTGATGGGGGCTACATCCTCGGCGGCCACTCTACTTCAAACGCCAGCGGTGACAAAACCCAGCCTAGTCAGGGTTCCGCTGACTATTGGGTGGTCAAGCTCGATGCCAGCGGTACGAAACAATGGGACCGCACCTTCGGCGGCAATAACTTTGATCACCCTAACGCGCTACAACAAACCAGTGACGGGGGCTATATCCTCGGCGGCCACTCTACTTCAAACGCCAGCGGTGACAAAACCCAGCCCAGTCAGGGCGGCGAGGATTATTGGGTGGTCAAGCTCGGTGCCGACGGCACCAAGCAGTGGGACCGCAGCTTCGGCGGCAGCGGCGCGGATTACGCTACCACGCTACAGCAAACCAGTGACGGGGGCTACCTTCTGGGGGGGATCTCTAACTCCGGCATCAGCGGCGACAAAGCCCAGCCCAGTCAGGGCGGCGAGGATTATTGGGTCCTCAAGCTTAGCGCTACGCCGCTCGCCACCACCCCAGCCCCTTCCCGCCTCGCTCTCGCGGCCTACCCCAATCCGACCACTACCGCCTTCATCGTGCACGGTCCTGCTGGCACGCCCTACCAGTTGCTCAACCAGCTCGGCCAGATCGTGCGCAGGGGGCGCGTCTCTTCCCAGCGGCTGGATGTACAGGGACTGCCGGCGGGCCTCTACCTGCTGCGCAATGAACTAACCGGCAGTACCAGCAAACTCGTCAAGCAGTAACGACCACTTGACCTTGCGGCTGGGTGGCGGGAAGGGTTCGGGCAGCCATAGCTCTTCGTAAGCCCACTCTTTCTGGGGGCATACTGAGAGGGTCTAACCAAGTGAGACAGAAAAGGGCGTTACCTTCCTTCTGTCATGACTCAGAAAATGAACACGAGCGCGCCCGAAAGCGTCGCCACTAGGATGACGCTTTCCGGGCGGAAGCGTTGCGGCTAGCCGCGGAAAGTCGCAGCACGCAAGCCGCTGCCCGGCAGCTCGGCATCAGCGCCAAACTGCTCTATAAGTGGCAAAAAGCCGCGCAACCTGTGCTAGAAGTGGGCAGTGGGGAAAGGGAAAGTGCCGCGATGCGCCAGCTACAGGCTGAGGTCCGGCGGTTGCAGCAGGAGCGCGACATCCTAAAAAAAGCCTTGGCCAGTTGCCTGCTCTAGGCGCAGGCTTATGCCACCGACCTCGTGAGCCGCTTCCGCTTTGTCCGGACGCAAGCGCCGCACTATCCTGTGCGTCGGCTCTGCCAGGTGCTGGGCGTAGAGGTGGCCAGCTACTACCGCTGGCAGAAGAAATCGGCCTCGCGGCTCCTCGTGCCTGCTTGGGAACAGGCCCTATGTCAGACCTTTGGCCAGCACAAACGACGCTATGGCACGCGGCGACTACGGGCCGAGTTGCGCGCCCAAGGTCATCGGATAGGACGTCATCGCATCCGACAGGCACTACGTCGGCGCGAGCTCGTGGCCCTGCAGCCGCGGGCTTTCGTGCCGCGCACCACCTGTAGCGAACAAGGGCCACGGGTGGCGACCAACCACGTGCTGGCGCGGCCAGCGCCCATGGCGCCCGACCAAATCTGGGTAGGAGACATTACCTATTTACCCCTGCAAAATGGCAATTGGGCGTATCTAGCCGCGTTTCAGGATGTCTATACCAAGCGCGTCGTGGGCTGGCAGGTGCTCGGCACGATGCCCGAAGCGTTGGTCACCACGGCCTTGCGCCGCGCTTTAGTAAGCCGGCAGCCCGCGGCCGGGCTAGTGGTTCACTCCGATCGGGGCGGGCAGTACTGCGGCAAGGCTTACCGACGCTTGCTCCTGGAGCGGCACTTGGTGCGCAGCATGAGCCGCCGAGGCGAATGCTATGACAACGCCCAAGCCGAAAGCCTCTGGTCGCGGGTGAAAACCGAAGTGTTACTTGGTCGGTCCGCTTTTGCTTCTGTTGCGGAAGCGCAGGTAGAACTGGCGACGTATTTTGACTATTACAATCACCAACGGCGGCACTCCGCCTTGGGCTATGAATGCCCGCATAGCTTTGAACAACCTCTTCTAACCAACGCCTAAATCTGTCTCACCTAAGCCGACCACCTCATCTACTATCCATGTACTTAAGCAAGCAAAAAGCCCTACCATATAGCAGGGCTTCTTTTGTTCTATCAAGGATTTGCCTGTTGGACACTGGCAATCAAGGAAGGCCAAGTAGTCGTTTTCTAAGTTGCTCTGCTTCTTTCTTTTCTGCTGCTTCATCTTCTGCTTGAGTACCTGAGTATTGCTGCTCTCCACAGGTTAGGCAAAAGATTTCATCCGTAGAAGGACCATAGAATCGTACACTTCCTTTGCAATTAGTGTAGTAGCAGCTCTCCCTCGTTACAGGGGATTCTATTCTGCAATTAACGCAGTGAACCACAGGCTCGTCCGTCTTAGAGTTGTCCAGCAAAGCCCAACGATAAGGGTAATTATCATCTACTTCGTGAAGCCATAGAGTTTTGCAGAAGGGACAGATATACCTTCTCGCCCTCGTATTTTGGGTAAACTGCTTGGCAAATTTTGCTTTCCCAATAACAGCTTCGACATAGTCTAGTCGCTCAGCAAAACGGGCTAACTCTATTCCAAAGGGATACGCTTCGTGGTTACCAAAAGGATGGTTGACGAATTCATCTAATAGTGCCTGCCACCATTCATCTTTACCCAAAAAGAACAAAAAAGTATCTAAAATGCTATCAATTAGCTTCTTTGGATTTAACTCGGTTCGTGAAATTCCATGTACAATCTGATTGCGCAAAGTCCGCATAGCTTCTATGTGCGCAACAATTTCTGGACTTAGCGGGGATTTAACTGTGGCTGCATAAGTGCGAAGTAACGCCTCCGCAGGAGTAGTGTAGAACTCGTTGAAATCCTTGTCCTCTTGGTCAGGAAGCACCGGCCAATCCTTGCGTCTACCTTCTAGTAATAACAATGGGCTAGTGAGGCAAACACTAGCCTTCATAAAGGATTCTATAGCTTGATGGATTAAAACTACAGCGGTATTCAGCTTGCCTTGGGAGTACTTCCATACGTCTTCCTTCAAGGATTTCTCACCAATGTCAAAAATGACTTTGTCAGTTTGAAAGACAAGGTCGAATGCTTGTACCAAGCAATTTTTGGCAAGGTTCTCAAATTCTTGGTTGTTAGGTAGGTTGGTAATCATTTAATTATTGGGCATCATAAGTTAATGTAAATCAGGGGGCTTATTAAATAACTTATCTGTCTGAAAACAAAAAAGCCCCACCAATGGCAGGGCTGTATCAGGCGGATAAACAAATCATACCGCCTCCAGTATGAATTCAGCAGGTATACCAAGCTTCTTGTAGAGCCTCTTAGCAAAGTCTAAGTTGACGCTCCGCTTTCCATGCAGAATCTCGCTCAACCGACTAGCTGGCACTTCCAGTAGCTCTGCCAACTGTCCTTTGCTCAAGTGCCGCTTATACATTTCGCGTTCAATGCGGGCAATGAGCGAATCAGGATGCACCGGGGCATGACCGTTGTCGTTTTCATAGTCGTTGACCTCATTGCCAAGAGCTACAATTTCGGCAAGGTTGTTTGGGTCATTTTCAACGAGGTAATCCAAGCGCTGCATTGCCGCTTGGTACTCGGATTCATTATTGATTTTCATTCACGGTTAAGAAAGAAGTTTCTTGACCGTAGCACCGAACACAGGCTTATACGGTCGTGATGTCGGGTATGGCGTCATACTCGGCATGGGTACCAAGGAAACGCACGTACACCTGTTTAGCTGGAAAGAAAATACGGACAACCAAGCGGTGCCGATTTCGTCCCACGTTAATGACCCAACGGTCGTTACCAACGTAGTCGGCTTTGGGGTCCCAAGCACGTACATCGGCTCCCATCTCCCAAGAGGAGGCCAGCATCTCATTGTAAATTTCGAATAGTTCAGCGGCTACAGTAGGGTATTGTGCGGCATACTCACGGAAAACGCGTTTCGCAAAAACTTGCATGTGTTGGGCGGAGCGAAATGAAGGGTTTGTTTTTTCATGGGGGTTGACTCCACCTTGTGTTGAGCAAGGTGAAACATGACTTAGGAAAAGGAATGGGGATCATCTTGGGTGGCAATCCAAGATGTGTTGGTGTTAGAGCAGTAATGCAAAGATATACATTTTTACCAAATACAGAAATTTTTTACCAAATACAGAATTAGAGGCTATTTATATCGGTAGAATACCCTCCATAAGACGTCAGGAATTAAGGGCAATAACGTATATAAGCTATCTTTTATCACTCAGTAAGATCATAGAGCTCAGGAATCTATTGCACTGGAGCTCCTAGTGAAAGAGAATTATATAGTAGCTTGATGCGGCGGTTTAGACCAGCTGTGTACAACTTGCGTCTGCGGTGCTCCATTCAGCAACTGTTGGATTATAGTAAGCTCAAGTAATGGGCCTGTAGGCTAAGTAGCCCAAATGGCAACTTTGTGCCCATTGATTTTCTTTGATTCCTGAGAAGAGTATGGTACGTTCTTTCCAATTGATTCGGGTCCTTCTTGTGGCCTTCGTCCTGTTGCATACTGGCTGCAGTCGCCGTCAAGCATTTGGTACAAGCAAGCCACTAAAGCCCATTTTCGATGTACCCGAGCTAGTTCATAAAAACATCGATCAATTAAACGCTCTCTTAAGTACCTCAACGCAACAAGACATTCCCTTACCCGCTATTGTGTTGGCGAATGGCTATACGACTAGGGAGCGCTCGTTTCGGCAGGACACGCTAACTCTTTTTGTCACCTATAATGAACAGACGCGCAAGGTTTTTCACGTCTTTCTAACCACTGACCACCAGCGAGTAGCGGATGTTACCCCGCTGATGCAATTAGGCAACCTAGAAGGTAATTACCCCCGCCTGTTGATTGAACCTAAAGTTATTCAGGACGCAGGCTATGCGTACCGAGGTATTTGGGTGTGCACCAAAAAGCAGGATGTGCAGTTAAAGCAATACTAGGCTGTACCTAAACCGATCTTCTCTTTACAAGCAGAAATGCCGCCCTTTGGAAAAGAGCGGCATTTCTGCTTGTAAGAGCTTACCTTCTACTTGGTCGCGGTTACTAGTTGTACGGCTTTATCCCGTACCTCATCTTTCCCGTTCCTTAGGCCCTCGGCCGTCGGATGGACCTCAATATCGGGCACGATGCCGACGCGTTGGGTTTCGCGCCCATCCGGGTAGTACACGCCCGTACCCGAAATGCGGGTAACCAGATTACCCGGCAATACGATGCGGGAAATATCGCCATCCGCGCCCCCGGTCTGACTGCCTAGAATGGTAGCACGCGGGGCGGCGCGCAAAGCCATTGCGGTGTACTCGCCTTGGCTGAGCGTTGCTTCATTCACTAGGACCGCTACCCGCCCCGCGTACGGCGTGGAACCGGCCGGCTCAATTGGTTTCGGCTGGTACTCTACAAAGCGGCCAGGATACCGCGCATCAAAGGCGGCAAACTTAGCGAAGACGGTAGGTTGGCTGATGAAATACGACAGGAGTTGGTTGGTCACAAACTCGCCAGGGTAGTTGCGTAAGTCGAATACGATACCGTCCGTTTGCTGAAAAGCCTGCATGATCGTCGGCAGTTTGGCGCGGGTGATGGTGGCCAGGTTCACGTAGCCCACTTTCGGGGTTAAAAACTGGTAGGTGCTGTCCCCGACGGCGGGCTTAACCGGCGGCACCGTCCCGAGCTTGAAGCGCGGCGCGGTCAGCGTTAACGACTTGCCGGCGCGCGTCACTTTCACTTGCATTTCCGGCGTGCTGCCCCGTAGTAAATCTATGGCTAGC
The DNA here is from genome assembly GCF_964242765.1 of uncultured Hymenobacter sp. Classification (NCBI taxonomy): domain Bacteria; kingdom Pseudomonadati; phylum Bacteroidota; class Cytophagia; order Cytophagales; family Hymenobacteraceae; genus Hymenobacter; species uncultured Hymenobacter sp. The sequence continues at coordinate 17,871 of NZ_CAXTBM010000012.1, read as the reverse complement.
GAGCGCAGTTGCGCTACTTTGTTGGAGCCCGGCGTTCGGGGCAGGCGTTGCGTAACCCATTCGTCCACCGAAACCCCATCGACCTCGGTTATCCTATCGCCGGGCTCCAGGGGCGGTTGTACCACTTGGCCATCGTGGCGCACGCGGATCACCAGCGCTTTAGCCTGGATAAACTGCACGGCCGCGGCCACGATGTAGTCTCCTTCCAGCGGACTCAATACTGGGTCTTGTGTGACCGTGGCGTGGCTATCGTGCAGGTCGGTAAACAATGCCAGCGCCGTTTGCCGGTATTCGAGCGCATTTCCAGCCCCCAGGAAGCGCGGAATGTACTTGGGCAGGATCTGTTGCCAGTCGGTGTCCACGGCGTACTTGTAGGGAAAGAAATAGGCTACTATGTTCCAGTACCGGTACAAGGCCAGCAGGCGCAGGCCGGTGTTGGGGTAGAGTTGCGCCGCATACGCTTCCTCATGGGGAAAGGCGGGAGAGGCGGCATTGCCCCGGCCCACGTAATACGGCTCCCCCTGGTAGCGGTTCGCTGCTACGTTCGTCAAGAGCTGCGATAAGGCGGGACTAAAGTTCTTTTTATCAGCGAGCCAGCGCAAGTCCGGGGCCACCCGAACCGGTTGGCTTGGCTTATCGGCACATGTAGCGCAGGCGGGCACCGGCCCAAGCTCGGTGATCCAGGAACTGAGCGTGGCGCTACGCTCGGTAGTGTTTCGGCTGGCTAGCACCGTAGGCAGTACCTTGAATAACTCGGCATCCCAATCCCGCTTCCCAGCGGCTACGGCCGGGTGGTAGTACTTGAGAAAGCCCCATACCTGCCCCAGCACGGTTAAATTCTCGACTTGTTGAGCTGTAGGCTTGGCAAGATCGAATTCCGAGCCGGCCGGGGCGGATGTAGTTGCTGCCATTGTCGTTTGCGCCCTGGAAGGTTGAATCGGCCCACTGAGTAGCAGGAGTAGTAAGTAGAAGCGGATGGTCATAGAGAGTACTTAACCTGCGGTATGAGTTAGGCGCAGGGCCTAAAAAGGATTCAAATTCCTGTCCTGTTCTTGGGGCTTCCCAGTAGTCGCTAACGGTTTGACAGGCTTGAGAAAAGCATTGCGTTGCGCCCGAAACGCCGCCAGCATCAACAGGCCGTACAAGAGCATGCAGTATACGCCGGGAAAGCTGTAAGTGAATTCACCGGGCACGGGGCTGAAGCAGATGTAGCCCCCAAGTAGGGCCCATAGCAAGGCCGTTACCAGCAGAACTTTACTCGCTCGTCCCATATGATGTCGTTGCCGAAGGCGAAGAGAACCTTGGTGATCAGCGGACGTCATGAGACGGCGGTTTGGAAAGCTGAAAAACGATTGGCGGCTAAGCCCACGCAGAGGCAGCCATATTCTGGTGTGGGGCCCCACATGCCGTTTTGGTTCCGCTCATTTGTGCTGTTCTCCATCGGCCTTACTCCCTACTGCCCCCCTGCTTATGTTGCCTTTGCTTCCCATTGTCTGAAAGAGGACGCCCTGCTGCTGGCGTCCAGGCTTGGCTTCTTCCGTTTTAGAGATTGTTTATCCCATCGGCATTAACCGGGTGACAATATAGCTAGGGCAACGCCGTAACTGTCCAGCCACAATGGCGAGGCAGAGCACTTAGTTGCGCTAAACGATAGTCAATGCCAAGCAGCTTTAGCTTCTCCCGCATTTTCTTCTCCATATCCTGCCGCTTGACGCGGCGGTTTTGCTTTTTCAAGCACTGGTCACGCTATCGTCTGAGTAGAAGCTTTCTGGGATCTGAGTTGCAACTGCCGGAGGTCGGTCGGCTTCTTAGCTCACTTCGTAAGGTGCCACTAGAAGGCAATTGGGTGAGTATAGAGGTACTACTCTTTTTAGCGTTTAACCAACCAGTCAACCCCAGTCCGTTGCTCGATTACGAAGCCTTCATTTAAATACAGCCGTTGTAGGTGTTGCTCGAACGTCTCCTCTCCTATCATCTTTTTCAGGAATGGTCCAGGGTTCTGATACATCTGTTCAACTTCTGCCAAGGGCATGGCGACTTCCTCTAGAGTTTCTATTGGTTGCACCGCCACAGGACGAGCTGCTGACTTGGCTTGGGCTTCCAAGTATTCCGCTAGCAAATATTTGTCAACTAAAGCCTTGTAAATGGCTCCGGCAGGCTTCTTCACCTTGCCTAGTCGCAGTTGCTTGGTAATGCGAGCTAACACGAAGTCTACGTAACCAAGAGGGTATTCACCCGCTTGTAACTGTTTGCTGATCTGTTGCACACTGCGTTTGCTGACGCCAGCCTTCAAAAGCTCCTGATGCCAGGCTGGAATATCAGTATGTTCAATATTCTCAGATTTTTTAGTATGCTGAATATTTTCAGTTGTTTCGGCATTCTCGGTTACCTCAGTATTTTCGTTTATCACAGGATCTTGAGGTTTTCCAGAAAGCTCAATTAAAAACCTGATCTTCTGTACTATTTGATTCTGCCGCTCCAATTCAAAGGTAAAGGGCATATCCGTAGCGGCTAACTCGCTTTGCGCCTTATCCAGCACCCGGGCTTTGAAATTAGAAAACCGGGGATACTCATTCTCGGCAATATCGAGCATAAACCGCAGTTGCTCTAAGCTGAGCGTGCGCTGCCCGAAATCCGCATATTCCTTCAGCAGCCAATAAATGCGCAGTGCGTAGGGACTCTTTAATTTACGCAGTTCGGCCAAGGCAGCGGTGGTGAAGTTGCCGCTCTCCCGCAACTGCAATAGATAAGGCATGATACTAGGGTTGAACGAAGCCAGTACCCCACCCCGGTCACCCTGGTACTCCACCGTATCCATTAGGGAAATAAACTTGTAGTTAGGCCGCTTACGGCGCCGCCGAGTACCGGGCTCCAGTTCCTCAATATAAAGGGTGAAAGAAGTTAGCTTTTCGCAAACTTCTTCCAGCAACTGGTAAGATGAGCCTCCCCGATCGGTAAAGCCAATCTCGGAGAAAGGGACAAAGTGTTCCCGAAAGTCGGTGTCGTCAAATTCAATGCGGGCTAGTAGAGCTAAAAACAGCCGCATCTGCAGGGGCACAAAGCTGAAGCGGGCGTTGATTAGAGCATTGTGTTGAGTGACAATTTTGTCGGCTTTCTCGGGCTTGTTCATGGCAACGTCAATTTTGTAGCAACCTAGGCTTACTCACGACTCACGTCATAGTTGTAGTAACCTCACGTCAATTCTGTAGCAACCTGACGTCAATCTTGTAGCAACTTCACGTCATAATTGTAGCAGCCTATAATTAGTGACGTCAATCTTGTTACACCCTCACGTCATAACTGTAGTAACCTCACGTCATAATTGTAGCAACCTCACGTCAATCTTGTAGCAACCTAAGCCCATAAACAATTGATTAATAGATAGATATAGCGGCTGTAATACTATAAGTTACTAATCAAATAAAACTAGCTAGTAGTTTATTTTTTTTGAAGGATTAAAGGTGAAACTGAGACAGAACCGAAATGATATAAAAAAGTACAAAATGGAAATTGCGGGTTGTGCTAAAATATACTACTTAGAGTTCAGTTTGCGATTAGTCTTGCGCAGCTTCTCAAGCACATGCGGCGGCAGTTCCCGTTGAGCAGCTGGTAATTGAGCCAAGGCGGCGTGCAGTGCTTGCTCAACAAACTCACGGATTTCGAAGCCAGGTTCCCAGAACTCCGCTTGTTTGAGCTGTAGATAGGTGCTCAGGCGCGTGTAGCTGCCAAATGGTACCCACCGGTCTTCCTCTTCGTTAGCGTCGACTGATGCCGGCTCAGGGGGCACGGAGGAGGCTGTCGCATTCAAAGCCGGAAACATCAACTGGTCCGGCGTGGGGCTGCTAGGCTGGGAGAGATTGGCGCCGAAACGTTTTTTGGGGGGACGACTCATAGCCGGGAAAGAATTTCAGTGGTAAGGTGATCGTAGTCAACAGCCCCGTTGCTGGTAGGGGCATACTCGTACAGGTTTTGCTTTTCGATTTGTGCTTCCGAGAGCTTCCCGTTCTGGCGTATGCTGGTAGCCATCATTAATTGCCCTAACACCGGGTTCTCGCGCATGGTAGCCACAACGTCGTGGTGCAGCGTTAACCGATAGGCCGAGGAGTACTTAGTCAGGAACAAGCCCCCCACTTTCAGCTTAGCATTGAAATTCTTGCTCATTACTTTACACGCTTCGAGCAAGGTGTTGAGCCCTTCATAGCCGTAATACTCGGGCTGGACGGGAATGAATACGGCTTCCGACGCAACTAAGGCCGCATAGGTAAGGCTGGTGAGTGCCGGTGGGGTATCAATAAGCACGAAATCGAAGAGGCCTTCTACCTCCTGCAGGGCGTCACGCAGAAAGAACTGGTAAGCGGGCTGCTGGCCTAGAATCTTCTCCATCTGGGTTAATTCCAATGCCGCTCCTACCAGCGCTTGCTGGCTGTTCACTGGCGTGACTACTTGAGCGAGCGTACGGTCACCCCGAATAACGTGACCTAGATGATAAGGTACCGGGGTAGCAAAACTCATAGTCAGGTTGTGCTGCGGATCACAGTCCACGAAGAGAACCCGGTTGCCACGTTCGGCCAACTGCTGGCCGACATTGAGCGTGCTAGTGGTTTTGCCTACGCCCCCCTTATGGTTGGCAAAGGTGAGGATGCGCATAATGGTAGGATCTTGGTTCAGCCAAACATACTGAATAGGTTCGACTTATTGAATACACGCACCATATTGAGTATGGTGGGTATTCTAAAAATTCTCAGTATACTGATTATATCGAACATACGCGGTTTATCGAGTTAGCTGTACTTTCCAAGAATATCTAGTATACCTGGCACATGAAGTTTATATGATATACTGCTATCATATAGCTGTGCGTAGAGCTTTATAAGTCATTGAAAAATAGATCCACTTAGCCAAGCTAGTAGCAGGAGAGGCGGTATAATTAATTGGCAATCAGCCGTAGTGTTCCCGCATTCAACAGAGAAATTTACCTTAAATGAAGTTGGGATTGACCTGTTTTAACTTTGTCAACCCAATCTTTTACCTGTTATCAGAACGATGTTTGTAACCATTTCGCGAAGAACGCAAATGAATTCTTGTAAGGTGAGAGTAGGGTCGAACACTGCTTGCACCAATGTTAAAGAGACAATCAATTCCCGTATGCTGGTCCAACGCATGTATGGCAACGCTTACTCACCGCGAGTTGTTAACTAACCTGCGACAGTCTTACATGGTGCTAAACCAGGCGGTTAAATGGCTTTGCTCTCAGCATCACAACCAAGCATAGAAGGACAGAATAACAGTTGACGTGCTACACCCTAATTGTAACCAGTACCATACAATAAGGAGTGATCCCAAAACCAAGTCACATTTAGGTCAGGGAAAGCGATATTTGAAAAGTTAAATTTGTGTTCTTTAGCAAAAGAATTGATCGAAGTAATTTCAAGTCGAAATAGCGGTCCGTGGGGTTGTCTGTTAACAACGCTGACAAGGGTATCAAAGCAATTTGTAGACCAGCGAAACCTGTTGGCCTCAATACTACTTAGGCAAAGAAGCCTGGACTTAACTGGAACTCGACGGTCTTTTTTAAGATGAGAGCAAAATGAAATCCGCCTCTCCACAACAACCAAGCAGCTAGCAGTAGCGGGTGTTTGAGGCATAAGGTATAGTCGAAGGCGGTCGCTTAGCCGCCTTGCCGTGGCCGTCTGATCAACTCTAGTATAAAAACTGAATTAGCAGGTTTTATACCAAGTAGTCTCGGTAAAAAAGGAAGTCGTTGCATCAAGTAAAGAGAGGAAATTACGCAAAAGGGGAGGGACGTAACGTTTATTGAACGTTCCTTCAATAAACGTTACGCTGCCTATCTTGCCGCCTCTAACAGCCTGTTCCCTCGCATGCTTCCGCGTCGCTACGTTCCCTACTACCGCGTCTCCACCATTCGCCAAGGCCAGTCTGGTCTAGGCCTCGAAGCCCAGCGCGCGGCTGTACACGCCTTCGCCCCTCAACCGGGCCAGCTGCTCACCGAGTTTGTCGAGGTCGAAAGCGGCAAAAAGAATCAGCGCCCGCAACTGTTGGCCGCAATCGCTGCCGCCCGTCAGTACGGGGCCACCCTGCTCATCGCCAAGCTGGATCGGCTCTCTCGCAATGCCGGCTTTATCCTGGCCTTGCGCGACAGCGGGGTGGATTTCGTCTGCTGCGATATGCCCGATGCCAATACCTTAACGGTGGGCATTTTTGCTATCATCGCCCAGCACGAACGTGAAACCATTTCCAAACGCACGAAGGATGCCCTCGCAGCTAAGAAGGCGAGAGGAGAGACGTTGGGGAATCCGCAGAATTTGACGATGGCAGCCATTGCTAAGAGCTTGCAGGTGCGTCAGGTTAATGCGGTCGAGAATCCGCAGAACCGGCAGGCTAAGCGCCTGGCCGTCTCACTGCACAAGCAAGGACTTTCCTTGCAGCAAATAGCTACCGAATTGAATGAGGCTGAGTTTCGCACCCGTCGCGGGCAGACCTTTTGGAAAATGTCGGTTCAACGGCTGCTACGTCGTGCCACTATATAAGTAAAATTCTTTAAACACATGGCGCAAAACTTATTAAAGTGTAATCTACATTAATAGGTGTGCTTGTACATAAAATCTTATTTCGTTACAAAACGTGGACATATCAGGTATAAACCACCTAGAAATAATGCTTGATGACAAAAAGCATCAGTGGGTGGTTGATGAAAAATAGAAAGCGTTGCAGCTTTGCTGTGATTTTACAGGAGCAAGCTTTTCGAAAGCGAATAAAATTCCACTATAAAAACTATAATTATTCAGGCAAACTATGTTTGCAAAAATGGTTGCTTATGCGATAAGTTAAGTTCGAATTGAAAAGTGCAAATTTATGCACCAAACAATTTAAAATCAAGTATTTATAAACTGGGCTCAGAATATAGAGTTCTGTGCCCAGCCTACCATTAAGCCTAAGGCATGTAGGCACAGCACCATGATTGGAATAGTTTCATTATGTCAATAACATCAAATCTTTTTATGATAATGATGAATATAAAAAAATAAAGAAAATCTTTGCCACTAAATTTATTGGCAAAATTCCAATAAAAAAGGTATATACATTTGCTTGGAGTTCAGTAACCAGTACTACGCTTCTCCATATGCATCAGCTAACCCTTCCCCCTGGCCTTAGTACTGCTCTTGCTGCTCACCCTACCATCCAACAGTGGCTTCGAAAGGTCCTCATTTGTGACCTGTGCGCGAGTACTGTAGAAGCTTACGCATATGCATTACAGGACTACCTCAGGTTTTGTGAACCTCGCAAGATCGATTACATCGCGGCAACTGAAGCTGATGTTCTACGCTATCTAGCAAATCTTAAGAAACGCCCAATTGTGGAAGGTGCTATTGTTCATCGTGTGGGATTATCCAGCGCAACACGGCACAAATATTGGGAAGCATTAAAGATGTATTACCGCCATTTAGTAAAGGCAGGTATACGCGATACCTTACCATTAACTCAAGATGAGCATACTCTCCTGAATCGGCACGGTAACCCTCGCCGAGGGGTAGTTCAGGTGGAACGTAAACTAACGTGGATTCCTACTCATGAGGAGTGGCATCACTTTCTTAATTGCATGAGAGGGGAGTCGTTACGCAACTGTCTGATGTTAGCGCTGAGCTACGAATGCGCTTTACGCAAAAATGAGCTCTGTACTCTGCAAGTCACCGATATAGTGGGGACCTTACTCACGTTGAGAGCCAAGAAGACGAAAATGAAGCGCGACCGGCGCTCACAATTTTCAACTCGTACGCGCCAATTGTTGGATCTGTATTTAAAAACACGTCCCCACATTTCCGGTAGAGGCGGTGAAACTCTCTTTGTATCAGAAGCAACTCAAAATCGGGGCCAACCAATTACTGATTCCGCATGGCGGAAAGTTATTGACCGGGTAGCTGAACGAGCGGAACTACCGCGTTTTACGCCGCATACGATCAGGCGCTTATCCGCCAATCACTTTGCCGACCAGGGGTATAGTCCAGAACGCGTGTCACGCCATCTAGGCCACTTCAATAAAAATAGCACGGGACGCTATCGGCAGCAGATGCCAGAGCAGTTGCTTGTCGGATTTGCTCGGGTTATTGGTGAAACCATTGTTCCCAGGCCACAGTAACGCTATTCACCGATATGCTGATAATTGAATGGCCCTCCCAACTTGCGCACTTTAACCGTGCAGCAGGCTTGACTACCCGTGAAAAGGCCTTTCTGGCCACTTGGGTTAGTCAGGCTCCAGCAGACAAGAAGATAGCGCACCGGAACCGGCAACAGGAATTGCAACAGGTGCAACGGCTGATCCAACCCATCGAAGCAATTTTTGCGGGTTGTGAGTATGCGGACCCTAGCCAAAAATACATTTTTGGCTGTTGCGCCTTATTGCTGAAGGAAATGCATGAACGACAAACGGCCATGTGGGCGTGGGACGAGGCCACGTGGCTGGAAATCGTTGGTGTTACTCAACTGGACTTTCGCGACCGGTACAGCGACTTTCAGACCGATTGGCTGCCTATGCTACCTAATTCGTTTTGTTTGCGCCCTATCTTGGTGAACTGTGCTTATCTGATCAAAGGTGTTGCGATTCATCAATTTATCACGGGTTACCAAATAGGCACCTCAGCCCGGCGCATTTTGGGGGACCAAGCCGTCGAGGTCGCAATTGAGACGATACGCGCGGAAATGAATCGGACAGGACGATCTGCCTATTTTAACGTTCCGGGCCTGACGAATTGCATTTGCTTGGCATTGCTATTGAACCGGAAGCCAGAGCTTGAAAAGCTCACAATAGACATTTTGCAACAGGTATCGGCGAAGCCTAACCTGTATAAAGCGTTAGGGAACGCTTGCGTGACAATTTCAGAAGCGCTCTATAGCCAAGGAATACTTACCCAAGTATTGCCACCGCTAACTGGCGCTTTCCAGCTGGCGGCTCGAAAAGCAAAAGTACCCACTCCTAAAAGGCGCAAGGATCTCTTGCCACCTGAGTGGGGAGAGCGTCTCGACCAGTGGTGCAAGGACTGTGGTAAACAGCCACGTACAGTTGAGTCGCAACGCTCGCGCATCGCCAAGATCATCCGTTACGTTGTCGACAAGTACCCGACGAAACATCTGCCGCATCAATGGACTGCCGGTATCGCTCAAAATGTAGTGAAAACCGCCGACAAGATGCAGGTAGGCCAGTGGAACAATCCCTCTCATAAGCGAAGTATCACTCGTGCTGGTGAGGAACTGAAGCCCAGGGGTAAAGCGCAGCTTATCAATGCCATTCGCTGTTTCTTCAACTATGGTCAGAGGGAGAAATGGTTTAAGCTTCGTTTTAATCCAGATATAGAATTAAGAACTCCAGCGGAAATCATTGCTGAAATTACGCCTAATCCGAAGGCTATCGAGGATTCGATTTGGGAAAACCTGACGCAAGCCGCAATATCCCTTACCAAGGAAGATATAAGAGTTTTAAGCGACGGCTTGAAAATCAGTGAACATGAGGCTTCTTATCCTTCGGAACTGGTGCAGGCACTGGCTTGTGTCTTGATTTTTGGCGGTTTACGGCGAGACGAAATCTTGCGGTTAGAAAGTGGGTGTGTCCAACCACCTCCTCATTATGACCATGACTCAGCGGCCCGAAAGAACACATTAACCAACATATGTATTTTAAAAATACCAGCGAATAAGTCCTGCGGTGAATTTAGAAAACCAATTGACTATCGCTTGAAAGCGCCAGTCGACGCATGGGAAGCCTTACGGCCCACGGGGCGTCGGCGCCAAGATAAAACGTCCAGAGAATTTGTCCATTTCATCTTCGAATGGCGTGGCCGAAGCATTAGTGCCACCTATATCAACCAGGTGTTAATTCCTATGCTGTGCCGTAAAGCACAGGTAAATGAATATGACACGAAGGGGCGCATTCACTGTCACCGTGTCCGCGCAACATTAGCCACTCGCTACTATAAAGCGGGCCTAGGAATAGAAGAATTGCGTCGGTGGCTTGGTCACGGGAACCAAGTGAGTATTAATAATTACCTTGATTTAGATGATAATTGGCTTATCCAACGGCATGCTGAGGCAGTTTGTGATAGCAGGACAGCTGCGCCTGATGTATTGCTTAGTAATCCTAACGCGCCGCATTTGCTTAACTCTGGTCAGGAACCCGAATTTGTTGAACAAGAAGAAGAAATAGGCCCAGGCAACTACCTAGCTCATTTATATAACTTGCCCAAAATGTCCAGTCAAGGCTTTGTGTTGAGCACGCAACAAGGCCTAGCTGACTTGTTACGGAATGTTGACGTGACGTCAGCTGAGCGGCAGCTTCTAGCCAATATGAACGATTTGCTTATCCAAATTGCTGCTCGTTCTTAACACGTACAAGTGAATGTAGTTTTAATGATTCCGCAGTGGACTATGCTCCTCTGCTTAGAACCAGTAAGACTCTTCTCAGGATGCCTTGGAAGGATATTCAACCGTCAACAGAACCGGGGTAGCTTCGATCGTATTGAAAAGGCTATCCTTGCCTTCTGTAATCCAGCCTTTGTCAATGCCTTCTTGTAAATACAATTGGGCAGGCTGAGAAAAGCGTGGTAACAGGCTTTCTAACACCTCAAGACTAGCTGTATACGTATCGTTAATTTGGGCTAGCTCGGGGAGCATGCGGTTGAGTCCATACGCTTCCACGCTGGTAAGAATAAGCGTTCTGACGAACTCGGCGTAGCGCTCGGGATCCGCCCGGAGTGCAGCAAACAAGGCTTGCTCATATTCGTGGCCTTTAACATCCGCATCTGAAGCAGGCAGCACAGGAATACTTGGCACATGCTCACGCAGTTCCACTTCAATTATCACTTTTATTTTCTGAATCTGTACGTTGCTCATGTGGGTATGGAAGAGAAGGGGACACAAAGGCGATGGCAGGAATTCATACGCTGAGCAGGTTCAGCAACTATAAAAAAGTAGCCTAGACTAGGTAAGCCATAGCAAGAGAGAGCAAATATACAACAGGAGGCAGAATAAGGACCGATCGGTCCTTGCGCCCCGTCTCGGCAATACCGGCCTTTGTCACGGCATGCCGGTACAGCAACAGTCTCCTTTTTTGCGCGAGCTAGCCCGTCGCCTAAAAGCCGTCCGGGAGGAACGCCACCTTACCCTTCAGGAGGTGTATGATGCAACGGGCGTACACGTCAGCCGCCTTGAATC
>NZ_CAXTBM010000012.1:0-6641 GCF_964242765.1 uncultured Hymenobacter sp. | reverse complement strand
AATCTGGCCGGCGAAACGTCGCTCTGCTCACGGTGGCGATGCTTTGCCGTTACTATCAGGTAAGCTTGGGAATCCTCCTCACAGATCTGGAATATTTACTAGAGGAAGGTATACACTAGTACGCTGCCGCTTGGTCTACCTTTCAAAGCTACTGTAGCCACGCTTTTACTTACCGCCTTTACCAGATTTGTTAAACTTATTATCTAGTCTAGCAGCTGAGAAACGCCTAAACTTGTCTTCTAATGGAGACGAATTCCTTACTAACCGGCCCTGCCTTCACCGCCCTGCTCGGCCGTTTGCGAAACGAACAGCCGGAAGGTAGCGTGTATTTGCACACTAACGTCGTCACCGACCGCTACTACCTACTAAGCGAGCAGAAAGAACTATTAGCCGAAACCGACTATGATACGGCCGCTTTCTACACCTTCGCTTTCCGGGCCCAGATCGCGGCAATCGAGGGCGATGATTTTCACGTAATTCTGCCTTTAGAGCACCTCGGGGATACGAGCGGCGTGCGGGATGCCGAATTTGCCCTCGAACTCATGAAGTACATTTCGGCGCCTCTACCGGGTAAGCGCCGCAGCAAGCGAGGCAAGAAATAATTCGCTGTTGTTGGCAGTAGTGATGAAGAGCATGGTGAGTGTGTCACACTTTACTCTGACTTCCTTTACCGTTCACTTGTCGAAGCGGAAGGTCTTGCTCCCAAATAGACGAGGGGCCATGCCCGAATTGGAACGTTGCCCCTCCAGCACCTTCTCCGACCTGGGAAGATTGCTCAAAGCGAAGATCAAGATTTATATACTAATATTACGAACCACTTGTAAAATTCATAGCCAATGCAGTTACTGCTTAAAGAGGACTGTGGCTGTTGCAGAACTCTAGGTCGCCCATTGTCTTTAGCATTTTATAGCTGGCGTTAGAGCCGCCGCCCCTAGTTTTAAGCTGAAAAGGCAAGGAACTAATGTGGTGGAGGGAAATTAAGTAGGGCGACAGCAAACAAAACACAATGATAGCTGGCGACCTAGAGTTCTGCAACAGCCACGACCGTTCTTAGAATGTAATATGCTAAGGTGAACGCTCACAGGAAGACTGCTAGCAATCAGTTTAGCAAACGCTTCCCTCGGCTAATATGAGGTGGTCTAGTTGAGCGGGACAGTTTAGGGTAGTTGGTTAAAGCAGTTGTTGGTGAGCAAGATACGGCAGTTGATAGCCAATGCTGGAATGCAGACGCTGGTGATTATAGTAGTCAAAATAGGTGGCCACACTGGCCCGCGCGTCGATTAAGTCGGTAAATACCGGCCATTCGCGGGCTTCGAGTTCTTCGGTTTTGAGCCGCGACCAGAGGCTTTCTGCCTGCGCATTGTCATAGCACTCGCCGCGCCGACTTTGCGCGCGTAACGCCTGGTATCGGTGCAGCAGAGCACGATAGGCGTTACCGCAGTACTGCCCACCTCGGTCCGAGTGCACGAACAAGCCAACCGATGGCTGCTGGCTGAGCAGCGCGCGTTGCAAGGCCGTGGTAACTAATGTTTATCGGAGTCTTTCATAGAAAAAGTAAAGAAAAAGCCAGATAATACAATATTATTGAAAAAGCAACAACACTCTTTGGGAAAATACAATTTTAGCTATCCCTGATTATTTCGGGGTTCGCCGTCGTCAACGAACAGGGCGAACGGATCGTTGATGAGTACAGCTGGTCGAGCACTCAAGCCCTCAGATAACCGGTAGTAGCCAATCACTAGGGCAACTGTTTTCTGTACCCTTTATATAAAGGAGTAGATCGTGGTGTTTCGCTTGGTACCGCCGGAGATAGCCTTCGCATTACTCGGCCCTAATCCTGCCACCTGCTTGATGAGGCTTCTACTTTTTAGAGGCACATTTGCACGCTTCTACTTTGGCAAGACGTAGCACCGTGCACAAACTTGAATTATCGAGGGAATGAACAAACTTCGTATCGTACCAGTATCATTTATTGCCTACAGGCATATCCATTCCCATCTTGACCAGTCAATACCCAGCACAATTAATTTTCACGCAATCTCGAAATTATGGAAATTCGTATTCCAATTAATCAATAGATTATAAGGGGCCCTTCTAACTTATCCAGCCCAAATTTATAATGTATGCCCTTGCCGTAAACCCATGCCTTCTTTAAGGTTGTTCAGGGCTCATATTATAATAATATATCCAATAACAGCACGAGCTTAAATAATAAATTGCAATAAAAATATCTAAGTAAGATTTATAATTAGCCTTGAATATTTTAAGTAAAAATACTTTTGCCAAGTACAAAACAAGGACAATTACACTTAAGAACATTCCAAATTCTATTCCTTCATAATTAAATGCACATTTAGGGCATAGTGTATATTGTTCTTGATAGGGGAATAAAATCAAGAGCTTAAATACAGCAACTAATAATGCGGTTAGATGTAGTATAAAGTTCAGTAGTGCACCTATTATTCTAGCCATTATACTTATGAAGATTTAGAAGCGCACGCCTTGGTGTCAGTTTACCAGTTTATAATATTATTCTTTGATATTATTACTGCATTGTCCTATTTATTGTTAGTAGTTCTCACAACAAAAAAAGTATACCATTGCCTAGCGATTAAAACTAACAAGTAAACGCTATCAATCAGTCTTTGTCGTTTTCTAGAAGCCAAATCGAGCGAGTCGATACCACTTTCCTAACAGGTGTTCAGTTCTTTATTTGAACCGCCGCTGCCCACGGTAAACAAACACGCCCAACTTGACTACATAATACAGGAAGAAGGAGAAGAACAGCAGGCCCAATAAGCCGGCAATAATGCTATGATCTTTTCTGTGAAGAACATACAAGACGATACAGGATAGGACAGTTAGGGCGGTCCAGTAATAGTTGAGGCGTGCCATGCGAATCGTTTCTTAAGTGCTCTGTTTAGTAGGTTGCCTCGTTCTGTCGACAGCTACTTCCGCGCTGATTCCGGGTTGATAAAGACCAGCCAGTTGGACTGACGGGCCGTTTGCGTTCGGCGATAGCCGAGCTTGACGACGCTATTGTCCTTGCGGTACCAGCCTTCATCCCAGTCGCCCATGTCCAGATATAATGCATTGCGGGCCCCTAACGCGCGCAGATCTTCGCCAAACTGGTACAAAGTGAGCGAATCCGAGGCACTCTCGATCACAGCAAATTGATGATTTGTAAGCTCCACCAGGGCCCGGCGCTGAAACAAGCTGCCGCCCGCCGGTTTTAGGTTCTGCCCTTGGTAAACGAGCAACTCTTGCAAGAGCAGGGTTCCGTTCTGACGACGGACTTGCTCGAGTAGCGCGTGCGGCGGCGTCTGCCCTGGAGCAATGCGCGTCAAGGTCAGCGTTGTATTCACAATCGTTAAGACGCCATCGAGCCAGCCCACCTTGACCCGGGCTTGCCGGAGTTGTCCCTGATCCACGAGCAGATCCAGGGGCTGATTGGTTTGCAAGTCGGTATAGGCCGCAGCCACACTGAGCTGGCACTCACTCTGATCGAGGTTCGGGAGGCGCGTGACCACCTGAATGGCCAGGCGACCCGGATAAAAAAGGGTGTACTGCCGACCTGAGGCAACCGTGCGCTGTTCCACCCGCACGGTGGGGGCCGGGTGGGAACGACAGCCGAGTAAAGACAGCAGCAGCGAGAGTAAGATGGCTGTGGGGAAGCCTTTCATCGGGGTAGCAAGCAAAGGAGCGGTAGTGTTCCGACAAGATAGCCGCCGGGGAGTTGGCGGGCGCTAGAACCGGCGCCAGCAAGTCGGCCAGCGTTGCTAGCCGCTGGCACGGGATATCTTCTACTCGAGCACGCGAACCACTTGATTCTTGGTATCGGTGATGTAGATTTTATGACCCGGCCCCCCAGTGGCAACGCCGAACGGAAATTCGAAGCGGGCGTCAGCTCCCACCGCGTCCTGACTGCCCCAGTGCAGCGCCTGCCCGGCCACCGTTGTTACCGCCCCAGTGGGCGTGACGCACCGAATGGTGGAGTTGAGGTGATCCACCACATAGACTTGGCCCTGCTCGCCGACAGCAATCCCGTTGGGCCAATGAAAGCGGGCCGCCGCGCCTGGGCCATCGGTGTGGCCCTTTTTGCCGCCGACGCCGGCCAGCGTGCGCACGCCCTCGCGCGGGTCAACTACCCGAACGGTATGGTTGCCGTTGTCGACCACGTAGAGCACGCCCTGCGGCGAGAGGGCCACGCCGGAGGGATGGAAAAAGCGGGCGTTCGGACGCGCTCCGTCGACGGAGCCTTTGTGCCCGGCCACGCCGGCCCAGGTACTGACCTGGCCCGTGGGCGTGATATGTCGAACAAGGTGGTTGTTGGTATCGGCCACGTAGAGCGCCCCATCAGGGGCCACGGTGAGGCTGTGCGGGGAGTTGAAGCGAGCGGCCGAGCCTACCCCATCGATGCTGCCCTTCGCGCCGGCTGTGCCCGCTACTGTGGTCACTACGCCCGCCGCGGTCACTTTGCGGATCGTATGGTTACCCGCATCGGTCACGTACAAGATCCCGTGCGCATCGAGGGCAAGCCCGACCGGGGAGAAAAAGCGGGCGGCTGCCCCCGTCCCGTCGAGGCTGCCCGACTGGCCCGCTGCGCCGGCCAGGGTCGTAACCACCCCGGCGGGCGTGATGCAACGGATCGTGTGGTTGCCCGCATCCGCCACGTACAGAGTGCCATCGGGGGCGATGGCAATACCCATGGGCCGGTTGAAGCGGGCCGCAGTCCCGGTGCCATCGGTGCTGCCCACCTGCTTGACCAGCCCGACGAGCGTTTTCACGGCCGCCGGGGATTGTCCCTGCACGGGTAGCCCCCACCCGAATAGAAAGAAACAGCCGACAACAAATTGGAGTATAGCCGAGGCACGAGCATGCATAAGCGTAGAGGAGCAGTTAACAAAGCGAAAGTAAGCTTAGCGCCTACACTCACCACCCAAGGGAAAGAGAGGAAAGCAAGAGAACGCTCTTTCAAAACGGAAGAGGCAAGTCTGTTTTCCTTAAAAAGAGGACATGAGGTTACAGACTAAGGAGCACCGTTGTTAGTATGTAACTCTTATATACAAGTGAACTAACACCAACTTGGCGATAAATTATATTGCAATCATCCTAAGCAAACGCCCAATCTTCATCACGAGCGATAGTGCCAACAGGGACAATTTTAGAAGCGGTGTCAGTGTGACATATTTGCTCAGCTGCCATTAGCAAAAATGATGGAAAATCTTCGGGACGGGCAGCTATTGTTTTAGCCACATTCAAGTCAAGCGTGAAGCGGAACCCTGTTGCCAACTGATTGCTCCAATATTCATCTTGCACTATATCTTGCTTATATCCTCTTTGTATTAGACTCAGATAGGTATCCGGGTCATCAGTTCTTGAAAACAGGGTTCTGGTAGCGAACCATTGGCAAACGTCTAAAACTTTTGGGTCATACCCAGTATAATTAAGCAGTCTTGTCCGATATAGCTCATGTTCAGCGTCTGTCTCCAGCCTCACAGCTACGCACAGCACAGTTCTTTCAGATATGTTTTCTGGAAGAGCATTAACCAATTCTTGGCTTTTCGGTTTGTTCCGCTGACCTGGGCCTTTCCACATATTTGCTTGAATAGCATCAAACAGCTTATACCATTCCTTATCTGGTAAACCTACTAGTAAAGGGTCAAGATCATTAAGCAGGCTTTTAACGACGGCAGGAGTGGCCCAGGTAAATAAGACTAGTAGAAAAAGCATTGTTTCCTCTTGGGAATTTATGAATTCAAGCTGCTTGTTCCACCACGCAACCGAACTATTATGCTCAGTCGCATATCGCACCCTTTGGCAAAGGGATTTATCCGAATCAAAAAGAGCATTATATTCTTTGCTAATTGGTTCTTTTAATTTCAACGTGGCAGCAGCATTAACTGCAAAGAGCTTTAATGCCCAGACATCTCCAAATTCCTGTTGGATAGCTTGAGTAAGTCTCTCCCAAGGAGCTAGCTCGTGAGTCCATTCGGATACAGTGAGTTCGGCTAATTCCTCAGCTAATGCTGAAAACTTGTCGCATTTGTTAGAAAGTAAATAGCCGGGTTGAGGAAAAGCTTCATTCTCAGTTTTGCTTCTTCCCCAACCCGAATGAAGCCAACTATCGCTAAGTTTTCCTGATGATGAGCGATGTGAAGGTGATGTGTATTTAGAGCGATTTATCAAGCTAGTGAATAGCTCTAATGAATAAGGATTTTTCCTAATCCTACTATTTCCAAAGTCTTCCCCACTGTCGAGTACATACTTGACAGTTCGCTCATAAATTTCACTTGAGATTTCCAATGCATCCCACCTCTTTGCTTTGATGAAGACACGAATGCGCTCGTTTAAATAGTCATTATCGTTTAAGTATACTGCCAGCTCTTGTACGGGGAGCTTATTTAGTACACTAAGTCTCAGACCATATTGTAACCACCTAGTAAGGCTATTGCCACTGAAAGAGTTAGCACGAGTGCTCCATTTACTCTGTGCATCTTCCGGTGAAGTATTTAATTCAATGACGCGAACTAAGTCATAGGCGTAATCTAGGGGGGGAGTGGTGTCAAGTAATGAGAAGCACTTTTGAGGTGGTCTAGCTAAGCTGGACACAACTGGGACGTTGTTTGAAGGTGGATTTC
>NZ_CAXTBM010000011.1:97748-125454 GCF_964242765.1 uncultured Hymenobacter sp. | reverse complement strand
CGCGGGCACCAAGCGCACCTACAAGGGCTGGGTCCAGATCACCCGTTAACCTGCTCCTAAATTCATGCGTAAGCTTGCTTAAGAAGTCAGCATAATCCGACTAACAACGCCTTGTCACTTCGACTGTGATAAGGCGTTTTTGTTACTGCTACTTGTTACCATGGAATAGCTTGAAAAGCTGACTAAGAGTAAGGTCACCAACCGTACTATTCAAGCAAATTTTGCAGCAAAGCAAATGACAAGAAAGTATATTTTAATTAACTCATTATAGTAGTACAGGAAAGCATTATTTATGCTCTATAAGTATTTATACAAATCTACTTCGAAGCTATACGTAAATACAGACAACCGTGTTATTGATATTCATGTAGAATTTTATTATTTATAAAAACTTCTTATTGCTTGATGATTATTAAATAAACTATTTAGGTATTAGCTTTAATTAAAGCCCTAAATGTTGAGCTGCATTAAATCGCTTTACATCATCCAATCTTGCATATCTTTCAATCATAGCATCTGTTTTTTGTTTTGTTTGATTTTTGATTGCCTTATTTGATTGTCCTGCTTCAACCGCTATAGTTACGAAGGAAGCTCGCAAAGAATGCGCCGTATAGGTTGGGCCTAGATGCCGCTGCACCAAATCGTTTACACTTTGATCTGTTAATCTGCTTGTGCCCGGTTGCGCGGGTTTATTCTTGTTGCCGCGGTTCATTCGGGTGAATAACGGCCCCGAAGTTCTTCCGAGGCATTCTATCCATTCTTGTACTGCACGCACCGGACAGAAATCCGCATTGGGAGAATAGAAAACGGCTTTATCTTCTTCCTGGCCGTACTGATTGGTTTTGCTGCGACGCAAATGAATTACCAACGCTTGCCGGGTAATTTCAACGTCCTCCACATTTATCGCCACCAACTCAGATCGGCGGAACGCTCCCGCAAAACCCAGTAACAATACTGCTCGATCTCGCAAACCAGTTGGTTTCGTTAACTCTATTGCCTGAATTGCCTGCTTCAGCTCCATGACCGTGAAGGCTGGCGCCTGGCGCTGCTGCTTGTCAATTACGCGCGCAATACCATCCAACACCATGTGTAACGGTTTGTGCCCGGTCGGCGACGGCTTGCCTGCTAGTTGGTGCAACTTGGCAATTGCCGCTACGTGCCGACGGATGGACGCTAGTTTCATTCCGCGGTCCGCCATTTGTGAGATATACCCGGCCACTGTTGTAACCTCGGTTGGCAAGTACGGTAGTTGGTGGTGCTCGCAGTAATCCTGAAAGCTGCGCAAATCCGCGGCGTACCCACGTTTGGTGTTCTCAGCCCCGTGCAAACCGGCCTCGACGTAGCGCGCCACCGAGGATGGCAGTTCCACGAAGGAATGGTTGCGGGTAGCTACGACCACTGACAGTTGCGTTGACTTTTTCATGCACCTATATAATAAGGAATAACATCAAGCTTAACTCAAAGTTAGCACAAATCAACTTACTACCGATAATCGTTAATTATCGGTAGTAAGTTTTATACCAGACGGATACTGCGTGTCCGGTCAGTGACTACTTAACTGGCTAGATGATGAACGCCTTTGTCGAACTGCAACCAAAACGAAAGAAAGTAACAACCGTTTTCACCTTGCCAACCCACGAAATCATGCGCCTTGATGGTTTACGTTGTTGCAAGAGAGTATCACTTGCTAGTTGAACTGAAGTTGCTCACATATAAAACAGAAGAAACAAACAAGCCATTGGCGCAGCCAGGAGTTATACAAACTTGGCCGTGCGGATCGCCAGGTCTTCATTGCGAATTCTGGCGGCAGTTCAATTGGATGGATTGCGTGGCCAACGCTTTGCAGACATAAAATTAAGCCCGTTAGTTATCGGCCTCGCAACCCAGCAGAATCTCGTTTCTGCTGGGTTGCGAGGCCGATAACTAACGGGCTCCTGACTAATTTATATACCTACTGGCCGCCGCTAACGGCTTTGGCTGCACTTTCGGGCCGTACCATAGGATACTTAATGCCCAACTGCTCCAGATAGGTTTTATACTTCGCCGGGTTGTAGTAATACTGCTTCATAGCGGGCCGAAATTCGGCCATAATGCCTTTGTTCAGCGTAACGGCTGGCTTGTCGGTAGCTGAAATCAGGGGGGTGTACTTGGTATTTTTGGTTTGTACCTCGTTGAAGTAAGTCCAGGCATCCTTCAAGATTTCGGGTTTCACCAGCATATCTAGTAGCGTCATGGCCTCGGCTTTGGCGCCGGCCGTTACGCCTTTGTGGGCAATCGGCGTAGCCATGGAAACGGCATTCGACCAGTGGTGGCCCGGCAAGCCGGGGATGTTGGCCGGGTAGCGCAGCACCACGGTTGGCACGTTCCAGGAAATATCGGCAATGTCGTCGGAGCCGCCCCCGATAGAGAATTCTTCGGGCTTGGTAAGCGTATCGAGCTTCATGGCAAGGCCATCAATTGGTTTGTTGCGGCGGTCAGTTTTCGGAGCCTTCATTTCCTTCTGGATAGCCCGGGCCAGCACTTGGTCGTCGGCGCTCCAAGTGGGCAGTCCCACCGCCCGGATGTTCTGGTACATAGCCTCGGCCACGGGCTTGTTCATATGGCCTGGCCAGGCGCTGCCCAGCACCTCGTGGGTCACGGTGGTGTTGGTCATGAGCGTGGCGCCCTGCGCCATTTTCTGCGCGTCTTCATACATCTGCATGATTTTGGGGTAAGTCCGGTCGCGGAAGTAGTACCAAACCGAGGCCTTCGACGGCACCACGTTGGGCTGGTCGCCGCCGTCGGGAATCACGTAGTGCGAGCGTTGCGTTACTTCCATGTGCTCCCGGTGGAAGTTCCAGGCAATATCCATCAGTTCCACAGCGTCCAGGGCGCTACGGCCGCGCCACGGGGCGCCCGCCGAGTGCGCAGCCTGCCCATCGAAGTTGAACTTCACGGAAACCATGCCGTTGCCCCCCGCGTCGCCGTACGACACGCCCAGGTTGTCGCCGACGTGGGTGAAAATACAGGCATCCACGTTTTTAAAGTAGCCGTCGCGCACAAAGTAGGCCTTAGAGCCGAGCTGTTCTTCGGCCACGCCCGGCCAGAGCATAAGCGTACCCGGAATCTTTTCTCGCTCCATAATTTTTTTGAGCGCCAGCACGGCCGTCACGTTCAGCGGCTGGCCGGAGTTGTGCCCTTCGCCATGGCCCGGCGCCCCCGCAATAATGGGGTCGTGGTAGGCCACACCCGGTTTTTGCGAGGCCTTCGGAATACAGTCGATGTCGCTGCCGATGGCAATTACGGGCTTGCCCGAACCCCACTTTGCCACCCAGGCCGTGGGAATACCGGCAATGCCCTGCTCAATGGTGAAGCCGTTTTTCTTAAGGATGCCGGTCAGGTAGCGCGAGGTTTCCGTTTCCTGAAATCCAAGCTCGCCGAAGCTAAACACCATGTCCACCATTTGCTGGGTGGCCTTCTGCTGCTTATCAATCTCGACGGCAAGCTCCTTTTTAAGCGCCTCCAGTTTAGCCGGCGACATAGTGGTTTGGGCAGCTGCGCGCTGTGGCAGCGCTAGCGCGCCCAGCAAACCAGCCGCGCTCAGCACGCGCCTAAAGAAAGTAAAGTTGGTTTTCATGGCTCTCGGGGTTTGGTGTTACCTGATAAGGGAAAACGGAAACTTGGATGAAAGAAGGTTATTGACCGTCATATTGGCGGAGCGGAAGCACTTAACCTGCATGGTTGCCAAGCTACTTGGCCTGCTTGATGTGGCGTCCGCTTGCCGAAGCATCTCGCTCGAATCGTTGCTATAGTAGATGAGTTTACCACCCTAGCGAGATGCTTCGACTGCGCCTGCGGCCACACGGATGCCAGATCAAGCAGGACACTGCCGCTGCAACATCAGCTCGTGAAAAACTTCAGCTGCCTTAGTACGCCACGTCATCATCCAGGAAATCCATGCCGGGCATGCCAATGGGGGCGCCGGGCGGCATATCCAGGCCAGGAATGGGCTGGAACTTGTTGGGGTCTTCGTTGAACTTGGAAATCTGCGCCAACCCAAAGGCCAGATTGGCTTTCTGCCGGCTTTCGGCCGAGGGCATCTTCGTGACCATCCATTGTTGCAGTTCCTGCACTTTCAGCAGGGCCTGCCCGCGGGCACTTTCCGACGCCCGGTTGTCGGCGGCCAGTTCCAGCAACGTTTTGAGCGTGACGTTGTTAACCATGGTTTGCAACTCACCTTTGTAGCCAGCCGGCAGTGGAGCTTTCCAAGTGGCCGTCAGCAACTTATCGACCACCGGCATAAAGCCGGGCTGCTGGCTGTCGCGGGCCTGGTATTCAATCAGGCGAGCCGCCCGCTCGGCATTTAGCAACGACGAGATAGTTTCGCTGGCGGCGGCTTCGGCGGCGGCAATCGGGTCGAAGGTAGGCCCGGTATGGCGGCTGAACAGCTCCGACATGTTGTTGTAGCCCGACGGGCGGGGCGGAATCTTTTGAATCAGCTTTTCGGGCAGCGCCAGCGCGTCCGGCGTGATGGTGGTCAGCAGCGCATCGAAGGCTTTCCACTGCTCGGCGGGCGCTACCATTTTGGTGGCCACTTGGCCGTCGCCTTTCACGGCCGGCGAGAAGTACAGGCCCCCCAACGATTTGGCCGTTGCTTCAATCTGGTAGCGGTGCAACAAATAAATGGGCACCAATACTTCCTCCAGCGTCGCCATGGGCGCCTGGTCAGGAATAGCTTTTTCCGAGAAGTTGTCGAGCACGTGCCGGCGCACGGTCATGAGCTTGGTGAGCTGGGTTACGGCGTTTTCCCCGTCGTCCCATTGGTGAGAAGTAGGGTGCGTGTAGCCGCCAATATCGGGGATGAATAAGTGGCCTTGCTTGAGAGTTTCCTGCATGATCTTTTCCAGGGCCTCGTCTTCGTTGGTGCCTTTCGGGAAGTCCTGATAGCCCCAGAGCACCGCCCGCTTGTCCCAACTGCCAATGCCTTTGGCGTAGGCATCGGATACGTCAATGGTGCCGTCGGCTTTCAAGGAGAAGCGCGGAAACGGGTAGTCCATCACCGAGCCCCGGCCGTTGGGGCTGGCGGCAAAGTTGTGGAAAAAGCCCAGGGTGTGCCCGATTTCGTGGGCCGACAACTGCCGGATGCGGGACAGGGCCAGTTGCTCCATCTTGTCGGTATTGGCTTTGCCGCTGCCGTAGGGCTGCAACAAGCCTTCGGCAATCAGGTAATCCTGCCGGTGCCGGTCCGAGCCCAACGTTACCACGCCCTTGATGATTTCGCCGGTGCGCGGGTCGATGTAGGACGAGCCGTAGGAAAAGGCGCGCGGGTTGCCGGCGCGGTCCACCCAGTTCACCACGTTGTAGCGAATGTCCATGGCATCGGCGCCGGCCGGCAGCTCTTTCACCTGGAAGGCATTTTTGTAGCCCGCCGCCTCAAACGCCTGGTTCCACCACGCCCCGCCCTCAATCAAAGCCTGCTTAATTTTCTCGGGCGCCCCCCGGTCCACGTAGTACACAATGGGCTCAACGGCTTCGCTAGTGGCCGCTTTGGGGTTCTTCTTCTCCAAGCGGTGCCGCCGCGAATAGCGCACCATTACGGGCTCGGTCATGGGGGCCGAAAAGTCGAGGTAGCTGAACAGGTTGAACCCGGAGCGCGGGTCGAATTTGCGCGGCTTGTAGTTGTTGTCGGGCAACTCTACCAATGACTGGTGCATGTTCACCGTCACAGCGTTGGGGTCGGGCGCAATTTCCGGCCCGCCGCCGAAGCCCCGCCCGCCGGCCGTAGCGCCGCCCGTGAACGTAACCAGCGCTTCAAACTCGGTGTTTTTGGGGAAGTTCTTGGTGCTTTCCAGAAACACGCCCGAGCGGGATTCATCGAAGCGGTACGGGGCGCTGGCGCCACCCGTTGCGGGGGCTGCCCCGCGCAAACCGGCAAAGCTTCGAGCCCCGAGTCGGTCGCCGATCTTCTGGCTGTCGCGCACGATAAAGGGTGTGAAGTCCACCAGCACTTTGCTGCCTTCGGAGGCGGCGGGCATAAAGCCCCAAACAACGGATTTGGCGAAGGCGCCGGCCACCGATTTTAACTCGTCGGTGTTGGTCGTGACGGCGCGGTAGTTGTAGTTGGGCGCCAGCAGCAGCACTTTGGGACCCATGCGCATAAATTTCACGATGGATGACGAAGCCTGGCCTTTCTCGGGGCCACCCGAGCCAACCCCCTCCGTAAGAGAGCTGAAGTAAAGAAACTCTTGATCGAACCGGTCTATTTCCAGGTAGACTTTGCCGGTTTTCTCTTCGTAATAAAAGGGAAAGTAGCCCTCGTACTTCTTCATTCCCTTGGTGAAGTCGGTAAGGGAAGCGGCGGGTTTGGCGGTGGGTTTGCTGGCTGCCGCAGCCGGATCGGCCGTCGGGTTTTGGGCGTTAGCCAGTGGGGAAATTGCCAGCAGCAAGGCAACTGGTAACTGCTTGGGTAGCTTCATTCGGGGGTGGTTGGGGTAGTTGAAAAAGGAAACCTAACGTGCCAGCATCCGGTGAAACAGCATCTACTGCTCCACCGGATGCTGGCAGCGTATCAGAGCAGCTTATTGGAAGAAATTTCAGCGTTTGGAATCGGGAAAATGTACTCGGGCTGTGCGGGTGAAATGGAAGGGGCCGAGCCTTTGGCCGGAATGGGTAACAGGTTGCGCAGCAAGTCGATGGACCGGAACCCCTCCCCTAGCAACTCGATGCGCCGCTCCACCAGAATCGTGTTTGCCAGGGCCGTCGGCGTAGCGGTGGCAGTAGCTGCGAAAGTGTAAGTAGGGTCGGCGCGCTGATGCACCGCGGTTAATATACGCGCCGACAAGGCCAAATCCGGCGTACTGCTTTTGGCTAGGGCTTCTGCGTAGTTCAGCAGCACCTCCGAGTAGCGGATAACGGGCACGTAGTCCAGGTACGGATTGGCCTTGCGGTATTTGGTTAGATACACCGTGGTGCCCGCGGTGCGGAGCATGGTCCGGCGCTCGTCCGTCGTGCGCCACTGGGCGTTGCCCAGGATGCCGGTCGGGTTCAGGTTGTACTCCTGGTTAACGGTGTATTCGTAGCCCAAGGAGCTTTGGCCGCTCACGTTGTCGAGTTCGGTCATGGGCATCGAGAAGACGCTCTCGGTGGTGGTGTAATCGGAGTTGAACACGGTGCTGATGCTGGCCTGCATCTGGTGCAACACGCCGGTACTGGCTCTGAAAGGCGCCGTGGCCGAGACTATCTTCTGCGCTTCCGTCACCACGTTGGCGTACTGCCCCATCGACAAATACACCCGGGTTTTGAGCGCAATGGCGGTGTTGCGGTGGGCCCGCGTGGTGTTGAGCAACGGCGAGGCGTAGGTGAGCGGCAAGCCGGCTTCGGCCTCGTTTAAGTCTTTCAGAATCTGAGCGTACACTTCCGCCACCGTGCTGCGCGCCATGTCGTTGTTGGCGGAAGTGGTTTGGCCTTGCAGCCGCAGCGGTACGCCGGGCGAGACACCCTGGTTTTTGACGTAGGGCTGCCCGTAGAAAGTAATCAAACTGAAATAGCTCAGGGCCCGCACAAATTTGGCTTCGGCCGTGTAGTTGGCCGCCACGGCATCCTCCACGGCGCCGGGGTGCGCCGCCAAGCCATCAATGAGCAGGTTAGCCGAATTGATGGCGGCATAGGCCGTGCTCCAGGTGGTGAGGGCGTCGTTGGAGCCCGAGTTGATGGTGTGGTTCCAGGCATCGTAGCCCGTGAATACGTTTTGGAGGCGGTTGATAAACTCCTCGCCCCGAATGTCACTGAGCATCAGGTAGCGCCCGCCGAAAAAGCTGCCGTTTTTCAGGCCGGCGTACATGCCGTTCACCTGGCCCAACACCCGGGTTGGGGTGGCGAAGAGCGCGGCATCCGGCAACGACGTATCCGGGGCCGGGTTCAGGAGTTCATTTTCATCGCACGCCGTGGCCCACAACGTGCACGAGAGCAAGAGTACGGAAGCTAGGCGGAGCGCCCCCGCTTTACGGGCGGCGGGTTGAATTGTCGTCTTCATCGATTTCGGGTTGATGTTTTGATAGCCAGCCACCTGCCATGAAAGCCGGGCAACAGTTAGTTGCGAGCTGGCTACTAGCTGCTTATGTCCAAATGTTCGCTTAGTAGTTATCCCAATAAGCCCTTGTCATTCCGCGACGAAGGAGGAATCTGAATAAAACTAGTAGATGGAATACTCAGATTCCTCTCGCCGCTTGCTGCGCGGAATGCTGGAATGACAAGAAGCCATTGGGGCGCTTAGAAGCCCACGTTCACGCCCAGCGTGAACGTGCGGCCCTGCGGGATAGAGTTTTTGTCTACACCGGGCGTCGTGTTGGTATTGCCGTTCGAGGAGATTTCCGGGTCGGTGCCGGTGTACTTGGTTAAGATAAAGGCATTGAACACCTGCGTGTAAACCCGGACCGAGCTCACCCCCGATTTGCCGAATAACTGCTTGGGCACCGTGTAGCCCAGCGCCGCCGACTGCAAGCGCAGGAAGTCCGCCTTCTCGACGTTTTCGGAAATCGGAAACGACGAACCATTGGAGAGCAAATCCCCAAACACGACCCGCGGAATATCCGTCACTTGCCCTTCCGTGGTCCAACGGTCGAGCACCTCGGTGGTGTTGTTCCAGAACCGCTGGTCGCGCCAGGTACCTTTGGTGCCGTTCATCACGTAGTTGCCACCCGAGTACGTGAAGTTGACCCCCAAATCAAAACTGCCGTATTTGAAAGTGTTGTTGAACCCGCCGTACCAGGTAGGCAGCGCGTTGCCCAGCAACTGGTAGTCGCTCACGCTGATGGCCGGGGCCGCCGTGCCGTCCAGGTAGGTCCAGCGACTTTGGCCCGATGCCACGGCGTGGCTGT
Source organism: uncultured Hymenobacter sp. (assembly GCF_964242765.1). Classification (NCBI taxonomy): domain Bacteria; kingdom Pseudomonadati; phylum Bacteroidota; class Cytophagia; order Cytophagales; family Hymenobacteraceae; genus Hymenobacter; species uncultured Hymenobacter sp. The sequence continues at coordinate 116,599 of NZ_CAXTBM010000011.1, read as the reverse complement.
ACTGCACTCTTTCGCCGGCCCCGTTAATGAAAATCCGTTGGCCATTGGCAGGGTTTACGCCGTCGGTTTTGGCGCCGTACAGGCTGCCGACCGAATAACCCACGCGGGTGATGTTGGTGGTTTCGGCCGTGGCGCTGGTGGTGCCAACAATCTCGGTGCCTTCGCCAAACAAGGCCGTTACCTTGTTTTGATTGGTGGTGTAGTTGAGATTGGTGCTCCAAGTGAACTTGCCGGCATTAAGCACGTTGGCGTTGATGCCCACCTCAAAGCCCCGATTGTACATCGAGCCCACGTTCATGAGAATGGCGTTGCCGGGAATGCCTTTCGAGGGCGACTGGGGCACGTTCAGAATCAGCCCGTCCACGTTGTTGCGGTAGTAGGTCAGGTCGAGCCGGATGCGGTCATTAAACAAGCCTAAATCGGCGCCCACGTTGGTTTGCTTGCTGGTTTCCCAGCCCAAGTCGGGGTTGCCGCCCTGGCTGAAAGCCCAGGTAGGTACCGACCCGTAAAGCGCCGAGTTGTACAAGGACAGCGAGCCGTAGGTGTTCGACAAATTGCCGTTGCCGACCCGGCCCCAACTGGCCCGCAGCTTTACGTTGGTAAGCACCTCGGCCAGCGACGAATTCCGGTAGAACGCCTCATCAGCCAGCGACCAACCACCCGATACGCCCCCGAAATTGCCGTACTTCTTGCCCGCCCCCAGCGCCGAATTACCGTCGCGGCGGAAGTTGACGGTCAGGAAATACCGCTTGTCGAAATCGTAGGTGACCCGCGAGAACACCGAAGCAAAAGCGCGCTCGTTCAGGAAGTTATTGGCTGGCACAATGCTGCCGTAGCTACCCTGGAAGTCGTCGAAAAAAGTATCGGATAAAATGGAGCGGGTAGCCCCCCACGACGAGTTGTTGAACTTCTGCACGTCGTAGCCGGCCAGCAAGCTCACGCTGTGTCTGGTGGAGGGCAGCGGCAGCTGGTAAGTGAGCGTGTGCGTCAGGTTCCAGTTGTCGATCAACAGGCTGGCATTGGTGGCGTTACCGCTCGGAAAGCCGGGCCCGTGTACGCCACTCTGGAACGTGGAATTCTCGATTTTAAGCCGGTCGATGCCGTAGCTTAGGCGGTAGACCAGCCCTTTGAGCGGCGTGAAATCCGCCGAGAAATTGCTGATAATCCGGTCGTTTTCCGAGGTGTATTTGTTGAGGTCGAGCAGCGGTACCGGGTTGTAGAAATTGCTGGATACCGTGTTGTTGCCCATGCCCAACGTGTTGGCCGTGCTTAGGTTGTAGCTGCCATCGGGGTTGATAGCATATACGTTCGGGGCCGACAGCCAAGCCAAGCGGGCCGAACCGACGATGCCAAACGCATTGCCTTCCAGCGAACCGGTGTTGGGCGAAGCGTTCAGGCTGTTGTTGTAGTTGGCATTACCCGACAAGCTCAACCACGGTGTTAGCTTGTGGCTCAGATTGAAGCGCACTCCTTTGCGGGTGAATTCATTGGTTTTAAGTATTCCTTTCTGGTCGCTGTAATTGGTGGAGAAGTAGTACTTGGTGCTCTCCGAACCGCCCGAAACACTGAGGCTGTGGTTTTGCGAAAAGCCGGTTTGATACACTTGGTCGTACCAATTCGTGTTCACCAAAGAGCCGTCGTCGTTGTAGGTCGGGAAGAACGAGGCGGCCGGCACGCTGGCATTGTTGGCGTTGCCAGTCAGGATTTTGGAGTTAAGAACCGCCTCGTTTTTGATGAGCATGAACTGCTCGGCGTCGAGCATGGTGGGCAGGCGCACGGCCTCGGTCAGGCCGGCCCACCCCTCGTACGTCACGCGGGGCTTGCCCGCCTTGCCGCTCTTGGTCGTAACCAGAATCACGCCGGCCGCGGCCCGGGAGCCATAAATAGCCGTGGAAGCCGCATCCTTCAGCACGTCAATCGACTCGATATCGGCCGGGTTGATGTCGCCAAGCGGGTTGTTGGCTACCGTGGTGCTGCCCGACGCGTTGCCCGTATTAATCGGAATTCCGTCCACTACTACTAGCGGATACGAGCTAAGGGAAATCGAGTTAATACCCCTAATCCGAATAACTGGGGCGTTGTTGAGTACCCCGTTGGGTTGCCCAATGCTTACGCCCGTGGCCTTACCAGCTAGCCCTTGGTCGAAGCTTTGCACAGGCATATCCTTGACGGCATCACCCGATACCCGCGCCGCCGAACCCGTAAATTCCGCCTTGGTTTGGGTGCCGTAGCCCACTACCACCACTTCGTCGAGGGCCTTTGCATCGGCACCCATGGCCACGGTTACGTTGGAGCGCCCGGCCAGCGACACTTCCTGGGATTTATAGCCTAAAAATGAAAATACCAGTACGCTATTGGGCTCTCCTTCCAAGGTGAAGGTGCCATCCATGGCCGTGGCCCCGCCGCGGGTGGTGCCCTTGACAAGCACCGTGACGCCGGGCAGGGGCGAGCCGTTAGCTTCTGTGACTTTGCCAGTAATTTTTTGGCTTTGCGCGCTGGTTTCCATTGCGGAGAGCAGCGTCGGCAAGGCTAGTAAAAGTTTTTTCATGCTCGGGGTATGTTGGTGAGATCTTCACTTTCAAGCAACTCCAGGGCTGGCGCTAGAGCACAGGGCGATACAGGACAGCTTTTGCTGTCAGGATATAGTATTTTACAAGGGGTGGCTTAAACAAGCCGGGGCGGATGTACCGCAACTTCAAAACGGGCGAAACTGCTTTTAGGGCGTAGAGCGGCTCTTCGCACACTTTTTGTGCGCTAAACCAGCGAGGCAGTGGGAATACCTCAATCCAACAAGAGGGCAGAGCAGCCGGGAATCATCCCGGCAGGGCGTAAAAGCAATTGAGGTAGTGGGAGTACCTCACCAACAGCTCCGGTAGCGACCAATAGCTGCTTAACGCGCGGATCCTAGTGGTAACTAAGATAAGATCAACTAGTTCCTACATTTAACACTGTAGGAACATGATCTACAGCAATGGTAAAGAGCAATTGTTACTATTGCAAATTTTTCATAAATTTTATTTATTCTTTACAAACTCATCAACACAATATGAGTTACGCAGCAAATTTTGCAATTATAGAATTATTAGAGGCCGGAATTCGATTTATTTTGTGATTATTCTGCGAATCCCTGCAACTCAAGCAAGTTAGTTTCCGGCATATCACCACTTTACAGCGTTCTGCTAGCTCTCATAATTGCTGCTAGTCGTCACCGCCGCGCCAGTCGTTTAGGCAGCCAGACGAGGCAGCGCACTGGGCGCCGGGTTGCATCCTCATGTCCCAACTGGAGACCCTGCTGAACTCTCTTCCCTGAGAAGCTTAAGTTTGCTCGCTGACCACCAACGAAGGGCGTTGCAAGCAGACTCTTCATAGGAACAGGATAGTGCAAGCCCACCGCGCAGCTACTGTACTAGTAGCCAAGGCTACGCAGTGCCAGGCTGGTTTAGTTGTTATCGGCGCGCGTAGATGCACTAGCTTCACGTTCTTTTTGATGGGCAGCATGGCCGAGCGGGCTCTATGCTCAACTCTGCGCTATGGGGTAGCGGTGAATGCTTGATCTGCGTACTGCGTCCATTCACCAGGTGCTTTTCTTCTACCGTTTTCCCGTATTTCCCTTCTCACTCCTTACAACCTCAGTTTAATGGCTTCCTTCCGTCAAAAATTTCTGAAGCTGCTCTACCCGCTTATCATGCGCTTGTCTAAGTCGGGCAGCCGAGGCAAGGTGCTGGAAAACAAACAGGCAAAATCGCCTTCCCTCTCCTTTCATCAGCTTGAAAGCCAACTCAACACGGGCAAGGACTTGCCCTTCGAGACGCTGAAAGGCAAGCAGGTGTTGCTGGTCAACACCGCGTCCAACTGCGGCTACACCAATCAATATGCCGAGTTGCAGCAGCTGTCGGAGAAGTTTGCTGGCCAGTTGGTTGTGCTCGGCTTTCCAGCCAACGACTTCAGAGAGCAAGAGCAAGATGACGACCACACCATCCAGGAGTTCTGCCAAGTTAACTTTGGGGTGTCCTTTCCGCTAATGAAAAAAAGCGTGGTAGTTGAAAACGGCGACCAGCACCCGGTGTACCGCTGGCTCACTGACGCCCGGTTGAACGGGTGGAATCAGCAGGCGCCCGAATGGAACTTCGCCAAATACCTTATCAGTGAAGATGGCCGCCTAACCCACTATTTCGGGCCCGCCGTTTCCCCACTCAGCGACGCCGTAACCAAGCACCTGAAGACCAACTAAGTCCGCACGGGCACGGCCTTGCCAAGCACCTTGGCGAACTTCCCCACCCGACGGGTTTGGCTTGACTCTCCTCTTTTGTCGGCCGTTAGCTGTTCTTTGCAAAGCGCGCTGTGGAAATTAACTTCTCGCTAAATTCTACGGCGCGCTTCTATTTCTCTTCCACTACCTGCACTCCCCAAGGGGCCAGTTGCAATGGCTGGTTGGGCGTAACGGGAACATTAGAAAGCAATTCTTTGCCTACCCCATGCGGGTATTGCAACGAAATCAACTCTGCGGAATAGTTGAAGTAGAAGTGCACTTTCTTTTGCCGCCGGTTGACGCCGGATTTGGTAATGAGGGGAAAATGCAGCTGTTGGTCGGAGCCCCACAAACCGGCCTTCTTTACGGCCTCCACCACTATTTTCTCGACCACTTCTTTGCTGGTGAGGCAGCCTATGTAGGTCGCCAGCCCTTTGCCGTAGGTATTCTCGGTGATGGCCGCATACTTACCCCACACAGGATGGTCGTAGGTCGCTAGCACCTTGGCCGTGGTTGGCGTGAGCAGTTCCATCCAGGTGCTAACCTGGTTGTTGGCCGCCCCCACCTGGTACGGGTCGCCTTTCAGGGACACCTTCACCGGGAGCGTAAACTGGCTGTAGGAAACGCCGCAGGCTTCCGTAATGATACCCGGCTGCCGGGTGGAACGCACCTTTACATTTTCGTCGGAGAAACCGCTTTTGTAGGTGTACACGACGTGGCCGCCGTTTTTCACAAACCGGTTCAGGCGCTCTAACAGGCTGGTTGGGGCGGCGTAGAGGGCCGGCACTATCAGTAGTTTATAGCTTTCCAGATTGGTGCTGGAAGGGTCCACAAAGTCGCAGCCCACATTCTGGCGGTAAAGGGCATCGTAGAAAGGCCGCAGCACGTCGTTGTAATTCCCCTGGGTGCCCCAGCCGAATCCAAACCATTTGAAAGCCGTCAGGGCTTCGTTGCTGAAGAGAATGGCGACTTTATTGGTTTTCTGCAAGCCCACAAGCTGCGGACTCAGCCGCCGAAAATCTTGCCCGATGGTTTTGGCTTCCTCGTACGTTGGGTTGGGCTCGAAGTCATGGCTGAGCAGGCCCTTCCAATAGGTTTCGGCCGAGTTGTGAATGGAATGCCAATGCCAGTATTCCAGCAGGTTAGCGCCCGATGCTACGTGGCTAAAGGCCTGCAACCGCAACTGTCCCGGATAGGGTACCCACTGGGGGAAGCCCTGCGCTTCGGTTTCCAGAACCAAGTAGTTCTGCCCGTTTTTCATGGAACGCGTTACGTCACCCCCAAAGGAAATTTCGGTGCCCGTAAGCTGATCCTGGCTGGGATGATAGATGTCGATGCCGGCAATATCGAGGGCCTTCGCGGCGGCAAAGTGGTCTACCTCAGGCTGAATGCCGTAGGAGTAGCCCCGCCATTCCAAGTCGAAGTTCTGGGTAACGAACTGTCCGGGCTGCTTGTACTCGCGCACCAGGCTCGCCTGCCAAGCCAGGTAGTCTGTTACGAGCTGGCGCTGGAACTTGGAAAACTCACTGCCCAAGCTGGCGTTGATTGTGCCCGTGGTGGAAGGGAAATCTTCCCAGGTATTGATGCGGTTGCTCCAATAATCGAGGCCGTAGGCTTTGTTAATGACCTCGAGCGAAGGATACTTTTTCTGCATGTACGCCACAAAAAGCTTCTGCACGCCCGGCCCCGTGGTGTTGTAGGCTTTGGTTTCGTTGTCAACTTGGTAACCGATGATGGCCGGGTGATTCTTCACGTGCTTGAGTAATGCCCGAATCACCAGCTCGGCGTGGCGGCGGAAATCCGGGTTGCTGATGTCCATGTTTTGGCGCGGGCCATACTGGTTTTGCCCGGCTGGGGTAACTGCCAGCACCGCCGGGTATTTGCGCACCAGCCAAGTCGGCACCGCGTAGGTGGGCGTGCCGATAATCACCTGAATACCCGTTTTGTGCATGGCATCTAGTACCCGGTCGATGTGCGAGAAATCGAACACTCCCTCTTGCGGCTCCATGGTGCTCCAAGTGGATTCGGCGATGCGCACGACGTTGATGCCGGCCGCCTTCATCATGGACACGTCCTTGTCGAGACGTTCGTAGGGCATGTACTCGTCGTAGTAGGCCACCCCGAAGAGCAGCTTCTGCTGTGGGAGTACTTGGGCCTGAGCCCCGAGCCCAACAGGCCAGCAGCTCAGCAACAGGCAAAACAGCAGTAGTTTGTTCATTTGCGGCAGGCCATTATTTCAGCAGTAAAGTATTGAAAGAATGCGCTTTCAGCACGGGCGCCACGGTTTGCTGGCCTACGGTAAGGCGCACGGTCCGGTCTTGGCTGCTATCGTTGTGAGCCACGACCACCACGCTCTTATTGGGGTTTTCAAAGGCCAGTAGGTTGGTGAAAACTCCGCTCGTGGCCAAGCGCCGGGCGCCGGGCTGCACGTAGTGGCTTACGTGCTTGAGCAAGTAGTATTCGTAGTTGTACTGGTAGGTTTTGGCGGCCTGATCTACCGTCACCAGCGAATTCTGGCTCCAGCCCCAGCGGCTCACCCCGCCTTTTTGCAGGGAGATATTCCAGTAGAGGTAGGCGTTGGCCCCGTTGCTGAGGTAGTGCTTCATCAGCGTCCAGGCGTACTCGCAGTATTTCCAGTCGTTCTTGCCGTCGCCACATTCCTGCTCGGACTGGTAGAGTTTCAGGTTGGGGTAGCGCTGATGAATGCCCGCAATAGCACCCTTGCCCGCCCACTGAAACCCGACGCCTTTGATAAAGGGGCTACTGCGCGCATCGCGCAACACCGTGTCAACCAGGGCCTGGTTGGGCCGCTCCATAGTTCCAAAAAATACCTCGACGTTGCGCTGCTGCATCTGCGGTCCCAGGTAGCCAACAAAGCGGGCCAGTCCCGTAGCCGTCCAGGGGCAGCTTGGGAACACCTGAGCCGAGTTGAACTCGTTTTGCGGCATCACCATGCCAATGGGAATGCCCCGCTGCTGATACGCTTCAATGAATTTCGTGAAATACAGAGCGTACGCCGCGAAGTACTTATCCTCCTGAATAAAGAGGTTAGCCCCTTCCTTGCCCGCCTGTTCGGGTTTCAGGCCGTTGTCGGCCAGGGTCGGCATCATCTGCCGGTATTCGGGCTTCACCTCGGCCGCGGCGTAGTGGTGATTCAATTTCATCCAAGTGGGCGGACTCCAGGGTGAGGCCCACAGCGTGAGGGCAGGATTGTAGCGCCGGGCATTTTCAATGAAAGGAATCAGCGTCTGCTCGTCCTGAGCAACGCTGAAATCCTTGAGAGCAAAGTCGCCGGGTGTTTCATCATAGGAGTACCAGTCGCGCGAGAAGTCGTTGGCTCCCACTGGCATCCGGCAAATCGTGAAGTTGGCTCCGACCCCAGGGGCAAATAGCTCGCGCATAATTTTCTCCCGGTCAACCGGCGCGAGCCCGCTCAGCGACGTCCAACCCAGTTCGTTGAAGCAGGCCCCAAATCCATCAATGGTTTGCAACGGCTGCGCGAGGTTGACTATGGCATCGGCCGGGCCAGTGGCTGCACCAAGCCTGGGCTGCTTAACCCAGGAAGCCGTGGCCGTGGTGGCCACCCACTCCACTCGGGTTTGTGCCAAGGCCGTTGCGCCGCTGAGTAGCATAGCCAATCCAACTAACAAGACACGGTGCAGCCGCGGGCGGTAAACCCCAGGGGGGCGGACGGGAATGGCAGGACAGGGCATAGAGGCGAAGTGGGACTGCGGAAGATACAAGTAGCTGGGATTACCTCGGGGCATTGCGGTAGAAAAAGTGTCAGTGCTGACCCGCCGAAAGACACATACAAACCGGAGCCACCAAGGGAGCAACCCACTTCCCCACCCCCAGGACCGCTAATAGCCGCCCAATGCGGGGCCAGTACTAGACAGCGGTACGGAAGAGAAAACTATATCGTCGGGTAGGAGCCGCTGCTGGTCGAGTGTTATACCGCCATGGTCTATTGGGCTGAACGCTTTGCCCGGCGCAATGCAGTTTTACCCGGCAAGGAAATTATAGATTTCCGAACTCAAGAGTAAATCCTTGATCTTCTGCAAGAAACCTATTCTCTCTTACTTATTCAACCACAAAGTGAAGGAGCCCTGCTACTGCTTCTAGCTGCCCGCTTCACGCCGAGCATTCCTTCTTGGCATGGGTAAGGGTCACCCTGTTTTTCCGCTGAGGCCACATGGCAGCCAGCCTTTTCCATTTCCAGCCTTATGCTCCACCTTTACCTCATTACCTCATGAACAAATTAGTAGTAGTTGTGCCACTGGTGCTGCTGGCCTCCGCCTATGAAAAGGCCCTCGACCTGTTCTCTCCCCCTGCTTCGGCCCCCTACGCCGTGGCTCGCTCAGTAGCGTTTACCGGCCGTCCTCAAGCAGCGAGTCAGACGGTAGCTGCTGGCGTGCGAGGCACTACGTCCACGGCCACCGTGGCCGATGTGGTGACCGCCGCCAACGCCTTCCTGGCCACGCTCACGACGGCGCAGCAGACCTCGGTGGTGCTGACGCGCAGTCAGACCACGGCCATCCGCTGGTCGAATCTGCCGTGCGGGGCGAACTGTCGCAACGGTATTCAACTCAGCACCCTGAATGCCACCCAACTAGCCGCCGCCCTGGCCGTGGTGCAAGCCGCGACGGGCTCGACCACCAACGAAGGCTACAGCGAAGCGCTCCAGATTCGGGAGGCCGAAAATGCCTTGGGGGGCATGTACTCGCCTGGTTTGTATTTCCTCGCCTTCCTGGGTACTCCCAGCACTACGGGCACCTGGCAGCTTCAGTTTGGGGGCCACCACTTGGCCCTGAACACCACCTACAAAAATGGGGCGGTAGCCGGTGCTACGCCCCTGTTCGAAGGCGTGGAACCGCTCTCGTTTACGGTGGGCAGCACCGGCACCATTCCTGCCGGCACGTACGCGCCCCTGAGCAGCGAGAAGAATGCCATGGCGGCTCTGCTGGAATCCCTGACAACCGCCCAACTGGCGCAGGCCCGCCTCACTCAAACCTTCAGCGACGTGCTGTTGGGCCCCAATGGCAATGGCAACTTCCCGGCCACGAAGGTCGGCTTGCCGGTGAGTTCGCTCACCACGGCGCAACAGGACCTGGTGGTGGCAGCGATGGCCCCTTGGGTGCAGGATGCCGACGACGTAACGGCCGCGGCCCTGCTGGCTACCTATCGGAGCCAGTTGGCGACCACCTATATCGCATATTCCGGTAACGCCACGCTGACCAACAATGCCGATTATGTGCGCCTTGACGGGCGCGACGTGTGGATCGAGTTTGTGTGCCAGACGGGCGTCGTGTTTCCGTCCCAGATCCACTACCACAGCATCTGGCGCGACCATGCCCGCGACTACGGCAGCGATTATTACACCACCGTCGCTTCAACCAAAGCGGCGGCTACCGCCATCTTCTCAGTGTACCCTAATCCTATCCTTGACGGCAATGCGCTCCACGTCAAGTTGACCAAAGCCGCCACGAATGCCACGTACACGTTGCGCAATGCTATGGGGCAGGCCCTAACAACCAATTCGTTTACAGGCAGCGTGGTAGATGTACCGACTACCGGGTTGGCCGCAGGCACCTACGTGCTGAGCCTGGAAGTGGAAGGCATGGCCCCCGTCACTCACCGCTTTTTAGTGAAATAACTAGCTAGGCTGTCTGCTACTACAGGCAGGGCTAAGCGTGACTCTTGACGTAAACTTGTGAGGTAAACGAAGAGCGCCAGAAATGAAAAAGAACTCACGAATTCGACTTGTGTGTTTGCCGGCGTTCGGAGTTGGTGTAAGATGCACATCCTTGAAAAGAGGTTAATAGCTCTGCAACTGAATAGATATGTTGCACTTACTTTTAGGTTGAGCTAGCAGGATTCCGTATCAAAAAACACCAACCAAGGCCTGGATAATAAGTTAATTATTGCAAAGCTGAGTGCTGTAGACAATCGGCCTGGAAAAGCAATTTGGCTACCACCGGTGGCCTACTTGCCTCGTTAGATGTTGTTAGATATTCAAGGCTGTAACCTAGTGCTGCTGTTTAGCAAGCACTAGGTTACAGCCTTGCCCAAAAGCCGGAATGGCGCAACTGAGTAGCGGCCTTGCAGAGAGGTAGCAACCCCTTTTCTGCCCTTGTTGCCATTTCTCTCTGGGTGCCCTAGCGGGGTGTAATTCGGGTACACCAACCAAGATGAGGCAGCTTCATGGCTGCTGGTGTAGCCAGCGACGCGCTGCCGCCTCACTACTAAATGGCTGGAACGGCAAGTGCAAGCTCTTTGCTTGCACTTGCACGGGCACATTCGAGAGGCGGGCAAATACGTCGGTTGGCAGTACGCAGGCTACGTGGCGAAAACCACCGGACCGGGTTAAGTGCGGCAGCCAGTTTTCTACCAGCCAGGCTTTGGCTGCTTCCGTAAAAATGCCCGCCAACTGCTCATTCATGAGCAGCTTAGTGCAGCCAGTTTGTTGCTGGGCAGTTCGCACCTGCTGAAAAACTAGTTGCGCGCCCGCTTCCTCACGGAGCCCGGCGTGCCAGTACACGCAGATGAGGTGGTCGGCTTCCTGCACGATGCGCGCCAGTGAGTTCTCGAAGAGAAGAAGCGACGAAATTGCTGGTTGAGCAGCCATAACAAACCCTAATTGAATGAGTGTTGAAGGAAGTAGGGGTAGTTCATCTTGTTCGGCATTTCTTTGGGATTTGCTTCTCATAGCACCATCAATGGAAGCTACCGTTTCCGCTAAGGTGCTGCCTTGCCTACTCGTCCGGATGCGACTGGCCGCCTGACTTCCATTGACACGCTGATGGATAGTCTGCTTTTGCCCCTCTGCCCAGTGGCGCCTGCTCGGCGGGCCAAAGCGTAGCATCAACCTTCAAGTAGTACCCAATAGGGCACTTGTAAAGCCCGTCTGTGTGTTTTGTCCTCCTCCCCTCATGAGTGAGTGGTCCTGACAGCGGCCCTTGCTGTCGATAGACAAGGTGCGGCGGCTCCGGCTGCTATCATCGCCACCCGCTTGACAGAAGTGCTGCACTTCTTTACTGAAAGATGCCCTTACAATATTCGGGTCATATACAAGCGGAAGGAAAGAGGATGAGTGGCATTGCCACTGCCTCCTACCACCACCTGGTCGGGGAGGTCCAGGTTCGACGAGGCCAGCAATAACCCGTCGTTGGTGATTTGGTGCTTCAGCACGGCCGTGCAATAGGCCGTTAAATCAAAGGCGTAGCTTCCTTGGTCGAGGTTGGTGCGGGTGGACGCGCTACGACTATAGTCGGTGGTAATCGGGATGCCGCTTAAATCGGACAGTACTCCATGGCTGCGGTTTCCCTTGTCCGACACTTGCACCGTGAGGCTAGCGGGCGGCGGAAAAAACTGGTTTTCGGCAGCCCTCACCACTTCCAGAGTTATCGAAGCCGAATTGATGACCCGGGTGCCGCCGAGTTCATTTAAAGCAAGCAAATAAGGAATCTCCACTTTCAGTTGCAGCCCCAGCCCACCCTGGATATAGGCCTCGGCCACGGTGCGGGCACTCGGTAGCGCCTGACGCGTCGCCACGAGGCTGCTCAGAGCCGTACCCGTGCGGGAGGCGTGCAGTTGATAGAAATGCAGGCCGCCGCTGGCCACCGAGAAAGCGTAGGACAGGACCATATTGGGGGCGCTGGGTTCGTGATAGTAAAGCACCAGGGCCGTCGCCGCGTTAGTTGCATCGAAACGTAGCATTGCCGCGTTGTCGGTGGCCTCGGGCGTGAGCACCAAACCGGGCAAGCGGGCCGCTAACTGTTCATCGGTAGTGAGGTGCCTACCTGCACCCGCCGTCAGCAATTCCTGGCCCAATGCATCGGAGAGCCGCACCCGCACCGTGTCGAGGTTAGGACGAGCCCGGAAACGACGGGTGCCTAACGGGGTAGCATCGTAGCTCAGAGAATTGAAGGCGTAGTAGGTAGTGCCCGGCCGCAGAGCCGTCTGCAAGCGGTGCACCTGTACCTGCTGCGTACGGGTGGTGTCGCCGTACCGGTACGTATCGGGCTTTAGCACCAGGACCAGCGAGTCGTACACGACGGTTGAGGCCGGCTCAAACGCGGCTTCCGCCAAGCCCAGTCGCGCGTAGCTGCGCGCGGTCATGGTCCCGAGGCGCGCGTCGGTGTAGCGCCCCAGCAACAAGTAGTTGCTGGTTGAGGTCGGCACCGAATCAACCAGCACGGTGGACGTGCGGACCGTAAGCGTATCGAGGTAGATTGTGCCGGTGGCCGTATCAAAGGGCGGCAACTCCGCCCCGATATCGGTGGCGTCTTCGCAGGCCGTTAGAACCCCAGCCAGCAGGCAAGCCATACCCCAGCCAGCAAACCCGCGGCGGGCAACTAGAAACCGGTTACTCATTTTCCGCCGTGGGATCTAACGCCCAAAAATCATCCAACCGGATGGTGCCCGACGTGCCTGACCCGATATACCCCTGCTCGCCGAGGCCAAAGCCGACGGCTTGCGAACGAGCCACTCCCTCGCAGACTGTTTTCTGAAGCCAGCTATTGGTTGTGGGGTTGTAGGCCCAGCAAGTGGTTAGGTTGCCGCTGTTGGAACCAACTGCTACGTAGCCCAGGCCGTTGACGACGAAGGCCACGCCATTTACGCGCGCGACGCCGCTATAATCGTACGCCGCGTCTTCATTATTGATTAAGCTATTGCGCTCAGACCACTGCTCGGTAATAGGATCATAAGCCCAGATATCGGTCAGGGTTACCCCGTTGTCGGAGCCGGTGAGCAGATAGCCAGTACCGTCAATAGTGAACCCAACGGCCCCCAGGCGCTTGTTGCCGCCGAAGCTGGGCTTCTGGGTCCAGACATCGGTGGTGGGGTCGTACTGCCAGAAGTCTTTTTTGGCGTTGCCATCGTAGCCGGTGCCGATGTAGCCTTTGCCTGCTATTTCCAAGCCCACGGCGCCGTAGCGGGCCGAGCCGGCAAAGTCGGCTTTGCGAATCCAGGTATTGGTCGCGGGGTCGTATTCCCAGAAGTCTTTCAGCGCGTCAACCCCGTTGTAGCCGGTGCCCACGTACCCTTTGCCGTTCACCGAGAAAGCCACTGCCTGGTAGCGGCCTACCCCCGGAAAATCAGCGACCTGTCGCCACGTATTGATGGCGGGGTCGTACTGCCAGAAGTCCTTGAACTTATCAACGCCATTGGTACCCAGGCCCACATAAGCCTTATCGCCAATGGTGAAGCTAACGGCCGCGCTCCGGGCGAGGCATTCATACTGGGAGCGTTGCGTCCAGTTGCCGATAATAGTGGCCGTGGAATCGTCCTCGGTTTTGTCTCAGGCAGTTAAACTCAGCATGGCCAACCACAGCCACACCAGAAATCGGGGGTGATGCATAAAGAAAAAGTAGGTTGATAAGCAAAACTGCGCCTCGGAGCTACGCCCCGTTAGCTTCTATTTTTTGTTGCTCAAACCTACCCTTGCCTCAACGCCGCTCGAAGCAACATCTACCAATCAGCGGAGTGAATAGACCAACGGCGGGTTTTATTGATTTGGCCATTGGTCTGTCAAGGAAATCAAGGAAGCCATTTAGTTGGGGCGGCAGCCCAGGACAAGCGCTTCAACACCTTCGGGGACTACTCCACCCACAAAGGCAGTGCTCAAATGCCGCCTACTCATTCAAGCCCCGGCCACTAAGAATTTGCGGCCTGAATTTTTCAATCCTGGACTCGCGGGTTTTGGGCTGCTTGGGCGCCGAGAAATACAGCAGGTAGGCTCTTTTCCGGCCGGGCGTCAACGCGGCAAAAGCGGTTTTTAGTGCCGAGTCTTCCGCCACTTTACTTGCAAATTCTGCTGGGATCAGGAATTCCTCCTCGTTCTTGAACGCTACTTGCAGGCCCTTTTTTTCCACCTCCGTTGCTTCCTGTAGGTACGCTTTTATGACGGCTTCCCGCGCCACTACTTCCTCCACGGTGGTGAACCGAAGCTGGCGTGCCGCCTGCGTATTCGCCGTCTGTTGGACCAGAAGGCCCTGAGCATCCCGCAGCAACGCGCCCTTGAAAAACAAAATCGCGCAGTAGTCTTTGAATACGTGCAGCAACACAATATTGCGCTGTTGAAACGTGTAGCACGGCACGCCCCACTTCAGCTCTTCGCTCAGGCCACAATCGAGCACGAACGTTCTTAATTGCTCCAATGCTTCCACCCACTTTTTAGCTTTAGCAAAATAAAAATCAACTTTCGGATTCATGCTGGGTATCAGTTGAGATGCTTTTCTTTCGCGTGCTGAAACAGCCCGAAAACAACAGGTCAAGTCGTGTGGCCTATTTACCGCTGGGTTGACAGGGCCAGCGCAGGGACCAGCCGGCGGCTGGCAGGGCGTAACTGCCAGGAAGCCACCGTCAGGCAGACAAAGAGGAACGAGGGCAGTGCCCCGCCGAGGCCGTCGCCGCTGGCCAAGTGCGAGATGGTGGCACTGATCAACAAGAAAAAGAAGCCCGCGTAGGCCCATTCCTTGGCCAGCCGCCAGCCCGGCAATAGAATCACCAGTACCCCGGCTAGCTTCCACGCGCCCACAATCGACAGCACATAGAGCGGGTAGCCCAGGTGCCGCATTCCCTCCACGTTGAACGGGGCACGCAGCAACTGGGCAGTGCCGCCGGCCAGCATACCAAAGGCTAGCAGGCTCGTGACCACCCAGAACCAGACGGGACGCGGACGTGGAGTTTCCATAGGAGTAGCGGGTTGCTGAAGTTTTTATCAAAGCTAGCCGCCAGTCCTATCCGGTTGTTTAACAAATGATAAAAAGCTACTGCCCGGCCCGGATGCGGCTCAGCGACACCTGCGTAATGCCCAGGTAAGCCGCCAAATCACCCAGACTGATGCGCTGCACCAGATGGGCTTTCTGCTGCACAAACAGGTGGTAGCGCGTCGTGGCGTTTTCCTCCAGCATCTCGCTGATGCGCTTCATCATGCCGATGGAAGCAAACGCAAGCAGTTGCTTGAACAGCGTTTCGACTGCGTGGTGCTGGCGGCAAAGGCGCTCAATGTCGGGCCGCCCAATACTGTGGACTATGGTCGGCTCCAGGGCCAGCAACTGGTACTTGGAGGGGGCGCTGGTTAGGTAGCTGTTGATTTCCGTGAACAAGATGTTCTCCCGGAAGAAAGTCATAATGAACTCCTTGTCTTCTTTGTAGAACGACGACTTAACCAGCCCGCGCTCGATAAAGTGATAGTGCTGGCTCGTTTGCCCGGCCCGCAGCAGGCAGGAGCCTTTAGGAATTTCCTGGCGCACGAAGGCGCGCAGTAGCTCGTCGCGGACGGGCGAGTCGAGTTTTACTACTCGGTCGGTGTAAGCCAATACAGGATGCATGGCGGCAAAGTTGGCAGAATAACCGGCAAGTACAGGCAGAGGGATAGTGTGGGGTGGCAACCTTCGGTTGCGGGTGTTTGCGCCGCTTATTGCTACTGGCAGAGCTGATTAATCTTGCTGTTTAGCACACGAGCGGTGATTTGCGTAGAGCGGCTTTCGCTGGCTAGGCACAAGGCTTCGGCGTGAAAAGCCGACTCATATCTGCGTCGCTGGGTTGGAGCGGGAATGGATGACTATTGGGCAAGAAAAGTAAGGGCCTGATTCCGTTCTACTTGCCTGCTTGCCCCAAGCACCTCAATTGTCACCCTATGCCTTCCTCCGTATTCACCCTGATTTATACACTGCTGTAAATACTTAATGTTGAAGCTCGTATCAGACAACTATCAATTTATTGCATGATGATAGAACCGATATCTTCACTGGTCTGCCTTTACTTGCTGCGCCACCTGCTTTATCGTGCGCTGGCGATAGTAAGCGAATCTTGCCGTCATTATGGCTAAGCAAATACTGATAAGGAAGGTTAAGTTGGCGTAATGCCCCTTGATATAGTGGCGAGGAACAGCAGACACGCACAGAAAGCCCCATGCCCACCACACGGGTACGGGCAAAAGCAATGGCAGTAGAAAGGGCGCTTGGTAGGCGGGATGCCGCCGCCGTAAGAATACGCAAACCAAGAGCCCGATGCTACAGGGCAACACGAATCCGAGAACCAGGATACTCAACCACCTAGCTTGGATGAAGCGCCAAACCCTATCGAAGTACCCTTCACCATATTGCTGGGCAATTTCAACTGGTCCTCCCAAGCTATTGCTAACGAATGGACCTTCAGAGTGCACGTACAACACGCTAAACAACCACACAAATAACAAGCTGATCGTCAACGCTTTCATCACATCCCTAGCTAAAGCTTTGCACTATCACTTCAGATGAATATACAGAAAACCCTACGTATAATGCTGTCTAATAGTGTATAATTTACAAGGCAGGGCGCCTAACGAAGCACCTTCTATGGGTTTGGCGTTTTGTGAGGTCCGGTTAGCAAACACCAAACGAAAAAGACAATCAACCAGCACGTTAAGATCGAGCAGGCACCACCCACCCCGTCTAGGGCGAAAAAGGTACAAGGGCATATCGTTGCAGGAAAAGGAAGCCTCCTTCACCTGCTCGCCTGTCCCAGAAGTATAAAGCCCGAAAAGTAGCCGGATACCTACAGCGGCAGCCGAGCCAACAAGTCCCTGTCTAACGCGCTAATCCGGTGGATTTACTCTCTTTGCTTGAGAGCCTTAATCCGGCTTCAAAGGGTTCACCACCGGGCCTCCCCCCACCGTTTTGGCGACTTTCAGGGGTGCCCCGTTGAGAGTGACATTCTTGAATTTCACGTCCGGATACTTGTTGGGAAAGGCCGCCGTTTCCGCCGTGGCCGCCACGTTTTTGAAGGTGATGTTCGACACCTTATCGGTTGGGTTGCCATTCAGCACCGCAAACTGCTTGCACTGCACCTTGACGTCGGAAATGGTGATGTTGCGGATGGTGCCAAAGGGCTTTTCCGTGCTGCCTGCCATGTTGAAAAACTGCGTCCAGGGCGAGAGCGTGACCAGGGTGCCGCAACGGCCGGTCACATTTTCGATGGTAATGTTCTCGTAAAGCTGGTACGTATCAGGCCGCATCTTGAAGAGCAACAGCGGCCGGTCGTTGTCCACCTTGCAGTTGCGCACCGTGATGCGGTTGGCGTGGATGCATTCGCTGCCGCAGGTTATGGCCGCGTGTACTTCGCCGAAGGTGCAATTCTCCACCAAAACGTCTTCTATCGGACCGTTCTCCGGGAGCTTATGGGCATTGGGACCTTTGCCGCCCTTCATAACGATGCCATCATCGTTGACGGAGATGTAGCAATTGCGAATGGTTACCTTCTTGCACACGTCGATATCCACGGCATCGGTGCTCGGGGCCTTCACGGGCCGGAAAGGCGAGCGAATATCGCAGCCCTCGATCAGCACGTTATTGCACTGGTACAAGTGCGTGGTCCAGAAGCCGGCGTTGTGCAGCTTCACTTTCTCGATGGTCACGTTGTTGCAGCCCCAGATAAAGAGCAGCCGGGGCCGGTGAACTTCCAGATTGGTGGACGATTTGCCGACTTTCTGCATGGAGTCGCGGTGCGCCCAGAAGCTTTTCCAGAACCGCAGCCCGTTGCCGTCGATGGTGCCCGGGCCCGTCACCCGGAAGTTGTTTACCTGGTAGGCATTAACGAGCGCCGCGTAATAATCCAGATTCTGACCTTCCATCCGCGACGGAATCAGCGGGTAGTTGGCAATGTTGTCGGAACCTTTGAGCTTAGCGCCTTCCTGCAAGCGCAGCTGCGTGTTGGGCTTGAAAAACAACGCCCCGCTCAGAAACACTCCTTTGGGAACGACCACCGTGCCGCCTCCCTCGGCATGGGCTTGGTCGATGGTGCGCTGAATGGCTTGCGTACTGAGTTGGGTGCTATCGGTGCCCGCCCCGAAGTTGGTAATAACGTAGTCTTTGGGAGCGACTTTCTGGGGGGGAGTTTGAGTTGGGAAAGGCAGAGAGAAAGCAGCTAGCCCAAGAGGGAGCAGCGCAAGAAGAATTTTCATAGGGCGGAAGAAAGGATGCATGGCGCAAAGAAGCAGGACCACCACGTACATACCGTTCTGTAGTTACCTGTTAGCGGTACTTAATCATTCGTAGTTCAGAACTTAAAACGGCTTGCTGGGCGCAGTGGCGGCGGGAGCGGCAGACGGATTCCTGCACTGCGCCGCTTGGCTAACAGTAAAATAAGCTGATTTAGTCTTCGCTTTTTCCCGAATCCCTAATGTCCCACCCCCTGACTAACTGGTACGGTAATGTGCCCCGCGCCCCCGCCCGGGTGCGCCTGTTCTTGCCAGACTGTCTTAAAAGTAGACCTGCTAACTCCTCCGTTCCGCTGAAGCTGTTCTTCGGCACGACACAGGCAACGACACAACGCGAAAAACAACGAAGCTCCTGTTGCTTATTCTCTCCTAGTTTGCGACTTTAAAGCCTCTGTTCCTTAAACAAAATCTTTTCATGGAAAAGTTTAATCTAAAAAGGAGGGTTCTGACAATGGGTATCAGCCTACTAGGACTAGTAGGTTTCGTAGTTTCTCCCGCAAATGGCCAGACGCCCGTATTAACATTAGACTTAACCAAACCAGGGCCCGCGGTAAGCCCCCTGCTCTACGGTTTAATGACCGAGGAAATCAATCATTCCTACGATGGCGGATTGTATGC
>NZ_CAXTBM010000011.1:0-97738 GCF_964242765.1 uncultured Hymenobacter sp. | reverse complement strand
CTTCAAAGATAACCCGACCACGCCCGAAGGCTGGAGTTTGGTACAGGAGAATACCGATTCGAAAGCGGCTATCAAGTTGATGGCCGCCACCCAGGATAACGTTCCTTATGCTGAACGCCGGCATGCCATCAACGAGGCGCTAACCACCTGCTTACGCCTCACGGTTGAGAAAGCCGACGGCCGAGTAGGCGTCGCAAATGAAGGGTTCTGGGGCATCCCTGTTCAGCCCGCCACCACCTATAAAGCTTCTCTCTACCTCAAAGGAACAGGTAGTATTCCGCCGCCCCGGGCCCGCCCCGGACGGCCCACCCCGCCTGCCGAGCCCGTCCTTGAAAACAACACCGCGGGCCCGCTCAAAGTAACCATCGAGAGCAAGGACGGCAAAACAGTATACGCGTCCGGAATCATCAACCTTGAAAAAAGTATACTCTGGAAGAAGTACGACCTAACGCTAACCACCGGTGCCAACGTGAAACCCACGAAAGATGCCCGGTTTGTTGTTTCTACCGACCGCACGGGACACTATTATTTCAACCTCGTTTCGTTGTTTCCGCCCACCTACAACAACCGGCCGAATGGCAACCGCCCGGATCTAATGAAAATGATGGTGGACCTGAAGCCCAAGTTCTTGCGCTTTCCGGGCGGCAACTACCTGGAAGGCCCCCTGCTTACGGATGCCTTTCCCTGGAAAACAACCCTGGGTCCGTTGGAAAGCCGGCCGGGGCACCGCGGCTCCTGGGGGTACCGCGCCTCCGATGGGATGGGGCTGCTTGAGTTTTTACTGTGGTGCGAAGATATCAAGGCCGAGCCCGTATTGGGCGTGTACGCCGGCTATTCCCTGGACGGGGATCATATTGACGCAGGGCCGCTGCTGAAGCCCCACGTGGAAGACGCGCTGAATGAAATTGAATACGTGATAGGGGATGCAACCACCTATTGGGGCGCCAAACGCGCAGCCGATGGTCATCCGGCCCCGTTCAAGCTGACGTATGTCGAGATTGGCAACGAAGACTGGTTTGACCGCAGCAACAGTTACGATGGTCGATTTACGCAGTTCCGGCAGGCTATCGAAGCCAAGTACCCGCAGCTGCATTGCATCTCAACGATAGCCGATGCGCAATTTCCCAACCAGAAAGTAACCAGCGGCAAAAAGCCGGAAGTACTGGATGAGCACTACTACCGCAGCGCCTGGGATATGTGGCAAAATGCGTCGCAGTACGACAAATACGACCGCACCGGACCGAAGATATTTGTTGGGGAATGGGCCACGCGAGAGGGGGTACCCACCACCAACTTAAATGCCGCCCTGGGCGACGCCGCTTGGATGACCGGCATGGAACGTAATTCCGACCTCATTATCATGTCGTGTTACGCCCCATTGTTTGTCAACGTCAATACGGCTACCGCTACCGCCAAAAAAGCCTGGCAGTGGGATTCGGACTTGATTGGGTACGATGCGCTGACCAGCTATGGCTCCCCCTCGTATCACGTACAGAAAATGTTTAGTGATTACCTGGGCAGCGAAATCGTGCCCATGACGGGAGCAAACATCCCGACCCACAACCGACCGCTCACCAAGCGAGACAGTGTGGAAGGCACCACCCCGAAGCCCATCCCCACCTTGTTTTATGCCGCTACGCAGGACGGAAAAACAGGAGCAGTTTACCTCAAAATCGTCAACACAACAGCGAAAAAACAACCGGTTGCTATCAGCTTAGAGGGCGTCACGAACGTGGCGTCGAATGCCACGTTGGTTGTGCTCAAAGGCGCCAAGCCAGAGGATACAAATACCATTACGGAGCCTAAAAAGATTATTCCAACCACTTCGAAAATCAACCGGGTAGGCCCCCGTTTCACCAGGACACTTGACCCTTACTCCGTAAGCGTCATACAGATACAAGCCAGGAAGTAGAAACAGGCTAGTGCGTACTACGCTTGGCGTCAGCGGCCTAATCCAGCCCTGGAGCCAGCCTGGCAGAAGGCAATCCGCCAGACTACTAAGCGGCAGGATGGCCGTTATGGCACGCGCTGTTATGACAGGCACCGAGCTGCACGCCGTAGCTTATTCGGTGGACCGCGGGCGCATTCGCCGCACACGGCCCATTGAGTAAGCCAGCGGGCCCCAACCAAATCATGGTGCAACCGGGGCGGCACTTAGGGTCGGCGATAACACCTACTCGCCTTAGCAAGGCAACGGCTACTTTCTTTCTACGACCATCTACCGAAGGTAGTCATCGAACACTAGCACTTGGACACGCTCGGGCAGGTCAGTTTGCCCGCTGTAGTACAAATCAGCGCAGAAATTGTAGAGTAAGTAGTGCGTCACGGCATAGGTTTCCTCGAAACGCAGAGCTTGAAAGTTACCGTGGCGGAGCACTAGGTAAAATTGCTCGGGTACCGGAAGCCGGCTAAATGATTCTAAAGTAATAGCCATAATACATTCTGAAAAGCACCGAAAAGTAGAAGTAAGAGCACCCAAGAATCGACACCTGTTTTGCGCAGTTTAAGTGCCCCCGCAGGGCACTGTGCGGTAATTCAAATCAGGACCTATAAGCCGTGAACAACGCATGGGCCACTGGTTACTGGACACCAAGCTTTTTGTGGTTCAAGTGTAGGATGATAATTACAGCCATAGGTTTAATCAGGCCAAGATTTTTAGGGCCTGTTGCTCATCGGTGCTTAAGCGGGAAGGAACGGGGTAGTACCTCGCCTTGATGCCTCATGCCATCATTCCTTGCGGAAGATGGGACCAATAGCCTTCGCTGCGTGCTCCAGAACGGAGGCATATGGCATAGCGTATCAACTGGCTTCAGACCTTGGCTTACGCTGTACTGCTCCACTAACTGGACCGCTGATGGGACGTGGGAACGGGCAAGCGTTTGACCATTGTGGCGCGGGGGCCGACAAAGAAGCTTTCAGCCCGTTATTCCCTCCTAGTCTGCCAAAGCGGAAACAACACGGCTACCAGCGCGACACAGCTAAGCCATGACGCGAGCAAGCGCTGCTTTCCGGTTGACGCCTACAGTAACGGCCTGCGTACTGTATTCAGGGTCGGCGCTTCCGCCAGTATTTGGCCAACAGAGCAGTAAGCCCAAGTGCCTACGGGTGGCAACGGCTATCTTTCCCAGCTAACCGTCAGGCTGTGGGATGCAGCCGTTGCCTGAGACGACCGTTGTCGCCTGCTTTAGGCAGCTAACAGCCGGTGTCTAGTTGCACCAACGTAAACGACTTCCTGGAAATTAGCTCTTCAGCTTTTCTGCGCATAAGGCCGTGAATTTCAGGCAGCAGTCGTTGACTAACTCGACCGAGTAGCCGCTTTTTTCCTTGCTCAACCTTATTTCGGGCGAGGTACCATGGACGGGGCAGTTCACCCCTCTTAGCTTGGCTTCGAAGCGAACGAGCAGGTCATTATCGGCCTTGATAAGCACACGGTTTCTGACAGCATCAACATTGCTGTTGGCGTGGGTAAGCTTGGCTTTAAACATGGCAAAGAGTGGGGTAGAGTGGGATAACTAATCTACCCAATTACCCGCCCAAAGTCAATCACTTTTAAAGCCCGACTTCTACATTAATTACCACGGCATCAACCCCGAAAATCAACGAAAGGAACAAGGTCCAACAAACCCGAGCGTAGGCTAAAAGGCAGTTTCCGCTCACTGCTCCAACGGCCGAAGAGTAGCCTTTAGTCCCGATGTCTCACTGGCTATTTAGCGTAGCATTCAGCCGTTACATCACATAAAATTGCTGGGCAACAAGCGGGGCAGGCACCTGCGCTTCCTGCAAGAGCTGCTTCAGGTTGATGTCCACAGTGCGGGCGATAGCCGTGACTGGGGTATCGGTGGGATAGTTGTTGAAGGGATCTTGCAGGTAACGGGCTGTGCGTTCGAGCAGAAAGAAAGTGGAAGCAATTGCTAACAGCACCGGAATTTCCCAGAGCCCAATGGTTTCCACCAAGCCCAACGAAAGCGTAAGCAGAAACAAGTAGATAAAGAAGTGCAACAGCAATCGGTAGGTAACTGGAAACACAGTGTTCTTGATGCGTTCGGCCCCGCCCATCGAATCGCAGAGGCGCACCAACGTGGAATCGAGTTGCACCTGCTGAAACGTATTGAGGGCTTCCTGCTCATGCAAGGTTTTTATTTGCTCGGCGTGCAGGGCTAGCAGGGCCAGCGCCTTGTTGTTTTGGGGCCGCAAATACAACAGCTCCGGCTCGGGCAGGTACTTTTCCAGCGTCGCGGTCGGATCGAGCCCACGTAATGATTCGCCCAAGACGTAGCACCACGCTATCTGACGGTAAGCAATAGCTTTGAGGGGAGAGTCCTCTGCGGGCAATGAAAGAAAATCCTTTCGCACAAAGCTCTTGATTTGCAGCACCAGCGTGCGCGAATCATTCACAATGGCTCCCCAAAGCTTGCGCGCTTCCCACCACCGGTCATAGGACTGGCCGATTTTGAAGGCCAGCAACAAAGAAATCGAGCTGCCCAGAATAGTCGGCAATTGCAGCGGAATGGGGGGCAAATCCGCGGCGAAATACTTTTTCAGTAGCTGAAACACGATGGAAATCATCAGTACCCGGAGAATATCGGGCAGAATGCGCGTAAAAATGTACTGAATTGGCAATTTGGTTTCAAGCAGCATAAGGTAGTGGTTGAGTTGCCGGAAAACGCACACGCTTGCGTGGTTGGCAGCAAGTATAGGTCGGCAAATGCCGGCCGTTCCCGAGAATCGACAACCTGCCGGCAGCGCGGGGAACAGTAACTAACAAAAGTAGAGAAGGACTTGCCTGATAGAATTAAAGGAAAGTTAGAAGCAGATTAGTGTTGCGTTAAAAACAAGCTGCGGAAACGGAAAGGAAGTTTCACAGCTTTATAGTGGCCGCTTCAATCCAGGTTGCACGGCTCCTACACAGGCATCATGATGGTTAAGGTTCGCTCAACTATTACCTGATTTGGATGGTTAGTAGGCAATGGCACTTCCCCTGTTACCTACTTTTGGCTTCAATGCCTATCCCCAAACAACGGAGTCTGCTTCGTTTAAGCTGCCGACGGAGGCGTTGGAACAACTTGTGGTGTATCGGCGCGAGGAACGGTTTGCCACTTGTCGCCAGCACATCGAACTGCACCGACGCGCCTTTTACAAGCTCTCGTTGTTCGGGGAAGGTGGGGGCACATTCACTCTCAACGAGACAACCATCACCGTGGCCCCGCAGTCCGTCCTGCTCGTAAAGCCGAATACGGCACTGAGCTGGCACCTACAAGAAGGTCCTCAGACGGGGCTCTATTGCTTTTTCTCCTCTGATTTTTATAACGTGGGCCTGCTGCCGGGCTACCAGCTTCAGGCCGTGCTGGCCGGCGGCGCGCCTTACGTATACCACGTCTGCACCCCAGTTGAATATGCCGCATTGCAGCAGAGCGGCGAGCAGTTATATACCCAGCAAGCGCACCTGGAAAAAGCCCGCCTTTACCTGCGCCTGCTCCTGGCCGACATCCGCAACTGGGAGCCATCGGCTGCCGCAGGCTCGGCGGCGGTTCCGGTGGTGCAGCAGTTTTTGCAGTTAGTGGAAGCCCGCTTGGCGGCCCACGAGCCCGCGCTGGCGTTGGATGCCTATGCGGAGGCACTCTGCGTAGATGCCAAATACTTAAGCGCCCTGTGCCGCAAAGCCACCGGCAAAGGAGCGGCCCACCTGCTCAAGGAGAAGGTAACGACGGAAGCCAAGGTGTTGCTGACTGGCACGCAATTGCCCATCAGCGACATTGCCTATCAACTCGCTTTCTACGATCTGGCCCACTTTTCCCGTTGGTTCAAGCAAGCAGTCGGGCAGGCTCCCTCCGCTTACCGAATGCAGTTTACAGGGTACAAATAGTTCGGCGCTTTGTACGAGGCAGGTAGCGGGCAGGACTTCTAGCTTTGCCGGTGAATTTCCGCGAGGGGAGTTGTCCAACAATGGCCGCTCGTGGCGTTGGTTTTGCTTTTGCGTATACATTATCATGGATAGAATTGCTTTAATTGTGGGTGCCAGCGGCATTGTCGGCAGCAACCTGGCCCGGGAGCTGCTGGCCAATGGCTGGACCACGTACGGCCTAGCCCGAAGCCCGAAAACCGATTTGGCAGGTTTGCGCCCGGTGGCCGCTGACTTGCTTCGGCCCGAACACCTGCAAACCGCCCTAACCGACGTGACGCCCACGCACGTCTTTCTGACCAGCTGGATGCGCCAAGAAACCGAAGCCGAGAACATTCGCGTGAACGGGGGCATGGTGCGCAACTTGCTTTCGGCCTTGTCCCCTAAGCACTCGATGCAGCATGTGGCCCTGGTTACGGGTCTTAAGCATTACCTCGGGCCGTTCGACGCCTACGCGCGGGGCGGCTCGCTCCCCCCTACCCCACTGCGGGAAGAACAGCCCCGGCTCGACCTCGAGAATTTTTACTACGCCCAAGAAGACGAAGTATTTGCCGCCGCCGCCCGCGACCATTTTAGCTGGAGCATTCACCGCCCGCACACCATTATCGGTCAGGCGGTGGGCAACCTCATGAATATGGGCACTACATTGGCCGTGTACGCCAGCCTCTGCAAGGAAACCGGCCAACCTTTTCGCTGGCCCGGCTCGGCGGCACAGTGGCACGGGCTTTCCGACGTGACCGATGCCCGGGTGCTTGCCAAGCAACTAGCGTGGGCCGCCACAACCGAAGCAGCGCGCAATCAGGCATTTAACATCACCAATGGCGACTATTTTCGTTGGAGCTGGTTGTGGCCGCAGCTGGCTGCTTGGTTCGGAGTTGAATGGGTGGGCTTCGATGGCATCGTGCATCCGTTGGAAGCCGAGCTAGCCGGCGCTGCCGATGCATGGCACGACCTTGCCGCCCGGCACCACTTGGCCGTTGCCGATTTAAGCCAGCTTGCTTCGCCCTGGCACACCGACTTGGACTTGGGCCGGCCAATTGAGGTGATGACGGACATGTCGAAAAGCCGCCAACTGGGCTTTACTGTATACCAGCGCACCGAGGAATCGTTCTTCGACCTGTTTGCGCAACTGCGGGCTGACCGACTAATTCCGTAAATAGCTAGCGTCCGGCAGCTTCGGACAAGAGGGCGCCGACGGGTGCCGAAAAGCTAGCTTAGAGGCTCTTGCCTTTAATTGGCAGCCCAAGAGTTTGTACGAGAGCAAGTACTTGACGCGAAAGCAGGATGCGAGAATGAAGGCCGTTAGTTACCTCTTCAACCAAAGGTAAATAACGGGTCGTGGACTGGGTGTTTACCTTTGTGGTCGACTGTAAGTTAACGGAGCCGCAAACGGAAGTTAGGTTTAACCTCTTGGTACTTAACCCTTTCTTCTATAGTTCCTTTTTCTACGCCTGAAATACTCGCTACTTTAGAGAATGCACCGACTGGCAGAGGAGCCCTTGCCATACTGTGCTTCTCGCCAGATTGGCGGGGGCTAGAGCAGCAAACGCTGTGGTTGGCCATGCAGCTGCACCAAAAGGGCCGGGCCGTCACTCTCGTAGTGCTCGAAGGCTCGCACTTACAGCAACAAACTCAAGCACAGAAACTTTCCTGCGTTTCCTTCCCCGGAGCGGCATCTATAACTCAGGGCCGAGTTGCCATCCAGCTCGGCCGGTGGCTTCGGCAGCAAACTATTAGCTTACTGCTTATCATCCGAGAGCAAGACCTAAACGTGGCCGTACTGGTAAAATGCCGACAGCTAGGCAACCTACGCCTGCTGCACCGCCAGTTGGAGCCGCTTGACCCGTGCAGTTGGCCGCGGCGCTGGTGGCGGAATTGGCAACTGCGGGCCGTTGATGCGTGGCTCGCGCCACTTTCCCGCCTTGGGCAGCAGATGCTGACGAGCACTGCTCTGGACGGGCGCCAGCTTTGGGTGGTTCCCCAGCGCTGCCGCCTTACTTCACCAACAATACCACTATCTGCTCTCGCGAAGAGAGCCGCCACCTGCTGGATTTGCCGGCTGCTTCCTTGCTAATTGGAGTACTTGATTGCGGCGGCAACGGCCCCACCTTTGCTCTGGAGGTGTTGTACCGCCTGCAACAGGAGCACAACTCGGAAGCTGAGTTGGTGGTGGTGGGTGGGCCAGCTACCCCACCTAAACCGGAGCGGTGGGCCGCACTGCGAGAATTAGCCCAGCAACTGCACCTAAGCTTTCGGTTGCACCTACGGCCCCTCCATCATACGGACACCCCCTATTTGCTTTATTCCTCCTTGGACGTGCTGCTCCTTCCCGATACACAAGATGCCAACTGCCTGTCGGTGCTTGAGGCCATGGCCTCAGGCTGCCCATTGGTTAGTGCTCATACCCCCGATGCCGCCGACCTATTGTTGCATGGTCATACTGCCCGTTTTTTCAGGGCGCATGATGTTGCTACCTGCGCGAAACAGCTCTTTATTGCCTTATCGGCTCCCGCGAAGTCCCGCTTATTTGCGGAACGGGCAGTTGCCCACGCTCGCTTTCACTTCGCCCCAGTTGAGCAAAGCCAACAAGTGGAATCTATTCTCGACTATATAAACCAAGAGCAGGCTTAAAGATGCTTGCCATAACGACTTCCGTATCCTCACGAAGCGGAGTAAGACATCTAGCTTTATAAAATTGAAGAATATTGCGTGCGGTGAAATCAGTTTTGTTTCACTGCGACCAGGAGGAATTCGTTCGCAGCCAACACGCTGGCTTCGTAAATTCCGAGACTTCTAAAGCAAGATAACACAGTCGAGGCGTTTCACTCGCACCTAAATCCATCCCACCTAAAGAAAGATGGAACAGGCAGGTAGAGCCCGGGGGCGCTAATAAATGAACTCACGGAGGCCTCTGCCTAGCCCATGCGCCAACGCTGAAATATGCTTGACACCAAAGAAAATTACAACACCTAGTACAAGCATCATCCCGCCACCACCAAGGTCGCCGAGAAAAGCAGCAGAGGCTGTTGCATCGTTGTAAAAAAGTAAAGAACGGGGTGTTGTAGTGAGGTACCAGCAAAAACACCACCCGGCAAAGGTGTTCATTGCTTGGAAATCGATGACAGATCTGGTTTTCCCGACTATCTCCGTTCCTAGTTTTATAAGACTCGATTTAACCGATCTATTTCACCGAGTAATTGCTTGTATTTACTTAAAAATCAACGACTTATTTTTTGATCTGATTTCTAGCGAGCTATGTCGCTTATCACTTGCACGGGAAAACGGAGTCACAAGACGTATCTGTCGATTCACGGACCTTACTCATCGATTTCGTTGGCAGGTGTGGATGGCAGCAGACAACTTTGCTTACCACTTCACTTACTACCAGTTCTTACAAGCCAACATGGAACGCAAACACTTTCTGAGAACCCTGTTACTGGGCACCGTGTCTGCCCCCGTATTGCTCTCTTGCGACAAGGAATCCGAGGTTATAACGCCCACGACGAGCACTGGCACAACCGGCACAGGCACCTCCGGCAGTTGCACCGTGGCGCCTACCGAAACGGAGGGGCCCTTCCCCACGAAAGCGCCCGCTTCATACGTGCGCAGCGACATCACGGACGGAAAATCGGGCCACAAAATGACGGCCAAGCTAACCATTACGAATACCAACAGCAATTGTGCGGCCCTGACCGGAGCGCTGGTTGATATCTGGCACTGCGACGCCGAAGGCAACTATTCCGAATATGGTGGCACGGGCATGCAATCCACTAACTATCAGAGCGTGCACTTTCTGCGCGGCCGCCAGACCACCGATACCAACGGGCAAGTCACATTTACCACCATCTTCCCCGGCTGGTATTCCGGGCGGGCCACTCACATTCACGTGCACATCTATAATGCCAATGGCACATCACTGAAAGTCACGCAGATTGCTTTCCCCGAGGGCACCGGCTCGGCTGTGGCTGCTGTCAATGGCTACGCCAAGGGCATGAGCGGCTACACCACCAACGCCACCGACAACGTCTTTAGCGACGGGGTAACGCAAGAATTGGCCACCGTGACGGGCAGCACTACGGCCGGTTTTGAGCTAACTATTTCGCTCGGCGTAGCCGCCTAAAAGAGCTGAATTATTCTTTATTTCCGTAGGCAAAGACGCTGAAGACTCTTCTTTAGTGTCTTATTTTCTGATCATGGCCGAGCGAATTATCACTGTCAGCTATCGTAAAGTTATCGATGCCAGCACCACCCGTCCCTGGGATAAGTTGGTATTCAACGACACATATGCCGAGTTCCGACTGCAAGCACAGTACTTCAACCAGCAGCGGCAATACCGCACGTTCGGAGAACTAATGCAGTACGCGCCGGGGGCCGAGCAGCTGCATTTTCTGGTGAGTGCCGCGGTGCGCGGGTATCTGCCGCAGTTAGGCGGTTTGGTGCCGGAAGTGCTCAACAACCAGGGCCGACACTTTCTGCCTTTCTCCAAGTTTCAGTTCGAGATTATCAATTCCGACCTGCTTGACCAGTCACGGCACCAAGTGGCTATCAACTTTTACTCTGAGCCGCTTATATGGCACGAGACTATTGCCCCTTACTTATTGGTATCAGAAAAAGCTGCTATGCCTGAGCCTACGGGCGAAACGTTGACTCATCTGTTTCAACTGCAACCCTTCGTTTCCATTCATTCCTTGTACTCCGGAGCCTAAAGCAAGCTGCGCTAGATGTATTCAGTGCTGGTTTGTGGTTTGCTCCCCTCGTAAGTCAAAAGACCCTACCGGCTGAACGCAAGCACTGCTATGGAATAAGAGCAACCGTTCGCTTATAAGTTGGGACTCCGCGTAATATCTGCTAATTAATCAACCGTTCAATTCACCAATTGTAAGATATAAGGCTTCTGTACTTGCAACTGAAAACGTGCGGCATGTAAGCCATGACATCTATTGCCATACGTGTGTGGCTTTATCTCCTATCCCTTACGGTTCAGCCCCGCCCATTGACTCGTCACTCGTCCTATAGGAGCTGTAGGAGCCACTATGACATGGTTTCTAGAGCAACAATGCTTAGTTACTAACAGTCGCGCAGGTACAGACAACAGACAACTAAATTCTGTTTTCAAACGGGTCGAAATACATAGCCATTACAACCTGTGCCAAGTATCGCGCGTGCCATAAGATGCTTGGCATAGTTCTATCCTACTAATTGAAGGCGCTAGCCTTAAGTAACTGCCCGCTAGCGCCTGCTGAGCACACCGAGCGTGCAGCCTGAGTCGCCAAAGCTAGTGCTTCGACAAAACGGTGCCAACCACAAATTCGAGGGCACGAGTATACCTAATGACATCTTGATGATTCTGCTGAGTGAAACTTTCCGCTCTCAGCTAGGAGGGGCCGTGTCATGCGGCATTGCTTGACTGCTTGAGACCCACTTCCGACTGTGCCAAAACACCACGTTGACTTCAATTATTGTGGCTAGCCTTTAATCAATTGATTTGCAATCTTTTTGTTTCTACAGACCTGCTGTTTTTCAGGGTTATTATGTAGATACCTTTTGCTATGAGGCAAAGATCAACCTTATTTAAATTGCCTTTTATGCTGGTCTTCAGAACTGTTTTACCTTGCATATCCTGAATGCATAACTCAAATGGCAGTGAGTCAGATTCAATAAACAAATAATCACTTGTTGGATTTGGATATAGCCTCAACCTAGTTTCCTGTTTGGCTGAAGTGGAGCTAAGTAGGGTACACTGTTGGGTGAAAGCAACGTCCAAATAGTTTAGTCTATTTTTAACCCAAGTGTTAATATAAGTGAATTGAGCCGTATCAATTGCATAAGTATTCCACGCAATATGCTCTCGCTCGTAGGCTTTATTATGCAAAAGGTAATTACTATTTGCACGGAATTTTGCGAAAATATTATCTTCTGTAATGATACTAACTCTTAATTCAGCCCAACGCTCGATTAGCTTTGCTCGGAAACCGCCAGGAGAACAATCTTGAATTAAACGATCATAAAATCCATTAGAAAGAATATCATTTGTGATATCCATATTATAGCCTTGCCAATCATTACCGAATACACCATCTAAATCCCAAGGAACATAATAATAAGGGTCACCAGTTTTGTATTTTGCAATATATATGTTCTTGCCTGTATTATCTATTGCACGCAATAAGTTCAGAAAAATGTAATAATCAACCGCATTATTAAGATTAAACTTCTGCTGGTAACTGCTATAAAAATTTTGATTACTACTATTCTTAACGAAATCCACAAAATTGTATAAGCTGGTCCAATTAACTTCCTCTTCTGGATGCTTGTACTCAAAACCGCCCCATATTGAGCTGGTATTAGTGAAAGGAGGCAGACTAGTGAAGGTGACAGCCCCTCCCCAATCATACCCTTTATATAACTCTCCCTTAATACCGTTATTATACTTTTTAAGTTTTAATTGCTTTCGGTCTATCCTTTCACTCAGTGCATAAATTCCTCTGTATTCTTCATTCACGAAGAGTTCTACATAGGTCATAGTTATACCGTTCTTGGCGGTTGGTTCCTGCGCTTTATAATATAGTTCATGAATGTCCAACCAGAGTTCGTTGGCTACTTTGCTATTTATACGTAGAGGCTCGTTATACAAGGCTTGCAAATTCCACTTGTTGTCCTCTCTCATATTCAAAAGTGTAACATCCCGATCAACAGCACCGACAGTGTCATTCCAGAAGCTGAGTTCGTATGATTTTTTAGGAAAGCTTTGTGAAAGAGCCCCTCTTAGCTCAATTCCAATATTGGATTGCGTAATTAATCCGCTCCCCTCTACCATCATAAACTGCGCATATACACTCGGGGTATCTTCTACCTCGTGGGTGGTATTTATGTGAATAATTGGCAGCTGAGTGAAATATAAAGTATAAGCAGAATCAGTTAATAAAACTTGGTAGGAAGAATCAGTATAAACTTGCCGAGAGGGTTGATTAAATTCATATAGGTGATCCAAGAGAATGTGGCTTTTAATGCTGTTATAGCGAGTATTAAGCACACCTGTTTCTTGGTTAACTATAATAATATTTTTTTTGTGATCAATGTGATAGAAATGCGAAGCAATAGCAAGCGTATCGCCTGCAGTCGCCTTTATTATTGTTGATAACAGCAACAATAATAAAATAGAAATGTATTTTGCAGTATTTTTATTATACATACTGTGTTATGCTTAGTTTTGGTGTTGAAATTTTATGAACGATGAAATGCCAGTACACTTATCGCAATGCGGTAATGCTTGCTTTTCATTTATTACTTAATGAACAAGATGTTGCTCTGAGTCTTGCTAAGGCACACCAAACTGGTTTACTGAATGTTGCGGAAAGCGTGCTTCCGAGGTGATTGAGTTAGCAGTTAAGACTTTCGATTAGGAAACCAAGCAAAATGTTGGTCCGGAGCAAAATGAATTCATCAATCTATTGGACTGAAACACAAAATTGAATCTTAACAAGATTATTTTGTCAGATCCATTAGACACAAACGGAAAGGGAAATATAAATTTTATAGTACAGTCTTTAAGCTCTACAGATTCTTAAATAGCAAGTAGCTGCATAGGATGAAGCTTAAACATCTATATTCAAGCATCCAGTGGAATATTTGTTTAGAAAAGCAGAACTTAAAGCCATTTTCATTGCGTTGGATCAAATATGCTTTGTAGAATACATTGAATAATTCTGCGAATTAAGATATAAAAATTTGATTCTGCTTATATTTGAGAAATATTCTTTAATCAATACTATCCCCCATAAAATCAGTCCAATGCTTTATTCTTTTCCCCAGGGCATGTACCGTCTGGCTTTTGTATTGCACTTATGGCTTACAGCGAGTTTATGCTACGGTCAGCGCTTTGCTGCCATTGGGGATTATGGCTTCGCGGGACCTGCCGAGCGGGATGTAGCACAGTTAGTGAAAAGCTGGGACCCCGAGTTTATCATCACCCTGGGCGACAATAATTACGATGTAGGCGACTCCACTACTATTGACCAAAATATCGGTCAGTACTATCATGCTTATATCTATAACTATAAAGGTCATTACGGTCCCAGTGCTTCTACAAACCGCTTTTTCCCTTCCCTAGGCAACCACGACTATTACACTCGCAATGGGGAAGCATACCGCGACTATTTTACGTTGCCAGGCAATGGCCGCTACTATGAATTTGTGCGAGGTGATGTTCACTTCTTTGCTCTCGATAGTGACCCAGCCGAGCCGGATGGAGTCAAAGTCAATTCGTCGCAAGCGCAGTGGCTACAAGCCAGGCTAGCTGCCTCTAAAGCGCGTTGGAAAGTTGTCTATCTGCATCATGCCCCGTATTCGTCGGGTGCGCACGGTAGTACGCGCGCTTTGCAATGGCCCTTTCGCGAGTGGGGAGCCTCCTTGGTATTAGCTGGCCACGACCACCATTACGAACGACTGGTGGTTGACGAATTGCCATACATTGTAAATGGTTTGGGAGGCCGCAGTGTCTACCGGATCAACCCAACTCGGCTACCTGAAAGTCAGGTCGTTTACAACGCAGATTATGGAGCTATGCTTTTGCAAGCCACTCCTGATAGTCTGACTTTGCAATTTTACACCCGGCGCCGAGTGCTGCAAGACACTTACGTGCTGCACCATCCGTTGAGTCCAGTACCGAACCTTTATCCAATTATGCCCAATCCGTTTGAGGACGCCACAAGAGTTGCATTTTCGCTGCCTAGCCCCGCAAGAGTGGATCTTCGGGTTTATAACGCACTTGGTCAGGAAGTAACAAGTCTATACCAAGGTGTATTGCAAGCCGGACAGCACCAACTTACCTGGCGGCGCAACACATTGTCAGCGGGTTTATATTATGTGCAGCTGCAAACCAACAATTTCACCCAGACAATGCGGGCAGTAATCCTCTAGGTACTTGTAAATAGATAAATAATAGGAAGAGCTGACTTTAAAATTTTTCCTTTCAAAAGTAAGAGTGCCTAGTTTGCACAACGTAGCCTTTCCACTTTTGATCCGCAGGGATTCCACTTCTATCGTTGTGCGCAATTTTCACTCGGTAGGATGGATTTGCAATTCATGCAGGTAAGCCTAAAGCATATCCGGCGGCAAATCACCTTGAAGCGTTCAACCACGGCCAGCAGTTAACACCACTCGCTTGTTACTATAAAGCTTACGCATCGTCGTTGAAGCATGCTCTAAGAGGTGGCAAAAACTAGTTGAGGGCTTATGCACGCCAGTATTGCTGTACGCCGCCCTGACGACCAGTTAAGGGGTCAAGGGTGGGACGGGGCAAGACGGCAATACGTTGGTCGGCGCCGGGCCGCTCCCCCTCTTCTCCTCGCAATACATCGTAGGAGCGCCCGTCTGGATAGGCACCTACCACACCGAAATCTTCGGACGCTTCAAGCTTTTTGTGTCCTACACCGGCTGGAATCACCAAAATATCGCCCGCTGCTACGCGCATCGGCTTGCCCTTTTCGCCGCCCAAGTGTAACAAGGCCACGCCACTGTATACGCCTAGCACTTCGTGAGAGGTGCTGTGATAGTGGTGATAAGGAAAAACGCCGTTGCGCCAGGAATTCAACCACTTATTGGCGGCAAAATGCTTTTCAAGCCAAATAGCTCCTGCCAAGCCCACAGCCGTGAATGCCCTGCGGTACACCAATAGAGGATACCGACTGTTGGGAATGTGTCCATCGTCGGAGAAAACGTACGTTTCAGGGGAGGGCGCGGCCATGCCCCCTACCAACGGGGAGGAGGCTATTATACCGAGCGTAGAAGCGCCACTCAGGCGCAGAAACTTTTTTCGATTCATTGGAGCGTGGTTAATACAAGAAGTACTGAAAGCGGGTTGTTCTTCGATAGTCAACGAAGGCTACTTGCCTCTTAAAGTCCTTCCCACGGAGGTATGCCTAGTATAGTTGAGTGTATTTGCTTGGTTGTTACGGTAGCGGTATTGAGGGCAAGATCAATAATTTACCTAAGCAATTGACAGTGATTTAAACAGAGTGCCCCCATTACTCCGGGAAATCAGGACTCCACGAGGCAGACGCTGCAACCTCAACAGTTATAACTTGCCGAACACTTCTCGTCCGTAACCTAAGCTTAAACTGCATTAATTTAGCTTGAAGCCGGTCAGCTTGTTTCGAATTCGGGCAAGCATGAACTAGAGACTGTCGAGTTTACTAGTAAGCTTTTCTGCGTGCTAAATACATGTATTAATTATGCCTGCTGATTCGCCTTGTCCTCGTAAAGAAGAAGCTGCCCGCTTAGCTGCCGAGCAGATGCCGCACCAACCAGCGGAAAGCGCTTTGGCAGTTGCCGAGGCCCGGATTGCTAAGTTGGAACAGCAGTTGGCCGACGCAACTACCAAAGCGGAGCGCTATTTAACGCAGTTGGCGGCACTAGTGGAAAACTTGCCCGTGGGTTTGCTGCTGGTAGACCCGGCAGGCAAAATCCAGTTGGTCAATTCTTATTTTCGCAACCTGTTTGGCTTGGCCTCAGAGGATACAGTTGCCGACGTGTATCCTCCTATTCCACCTAATACGGTTTACATCGATGAAGCTTTCCAAGACCCACTTGAGTTCGGTAGGCGGGCCCGGGCCTTGCACCAAGCAGGAAATACAGCTCTCAATCAAGAATTTGTGTTGGCGGATGAGCGGGTTGTTGAGCTCGATTATCTGGTACTCGAGCAAGAACAAGTCGGGCGCTTGATTTGCTACCGCGACGTAACCGAGCGGCACCTGCGCGAAGCGCAAATGCGCACTCTCTCCTACATTCCAGAGCAGAACCCCAACCCTATTGTGCGCCTCTCAGCCACCGGAGAGGTGATTTATGCTAATCCCGCCGCTAATCCCCTATTACGGGCCCTAGCAGACGACGCACCAAACGGGTCGGGGGGATTACGGTCGCGCTTGCTTGCGCTGGTGCAGCGGGTGTTAGGCACCAGCGACCAGCATCAGCAGGAGCTAACAGTAGCAGAACATCACTACCTATTTACGGCCGTGGCCGTGCCCGACGAATCCTATGCTACGCTCTACTTAACCGATGTAACGGCGCGCCAACAAGTAGAACAGCAGCTCGCCGAAGAGCGCCTCTTCTATGAAAACACGCTCTTTCAAGTGCCGATGGCGGTGGCCGTCGTTGATACCGAATTTCGCTACTTGTTCGTCAATCCCGAAATAGAATCTGACCCCACGATACGGGCCTGGATGGTGGGCAAAACCAACGAAGAAGCGGGTCACTACCGCCAGCGCCCCCCGGCACTTATCGCACGCCGACGGCATTTTTTCAACCAGGCGCTGCGCGAGCAACGGGAAGTGAGCTGGGAAGAAACCTTTTACAAAGGTCCAGGGCAGTATTCGGTTTTGTATCAACTGCGGCCTATTGTGGAAGCAGATGGCAAAATCCGGCGGCTTATTGCATCGGGCATTGATTTGACTGCACGTAAGCAAGCCGAAGAGCGTCAACGCCAAAGCGACGAACTGGTGCGAGAGCAGCAGCAGTTCATCCGTTTGATTGTGGATTCGTTGCCGACCATCGTGTACGTTGCCGACGCTGAGCACATCGTTACGTTTCGCAACGCGGCTTTTGACGCGCTGGCTGTTCGCAGCCAACACGTGTATGCAGCACCAAAAAGTTTGGAAGTCGAGAAGCAGGTGCAGCAGATTCGAGCTTGGCGCAACCAAGTACTAGCCACCGAGCAGCCCTTGACTACGGAACTGCCTTTGACACTCGACACAGGTGAAATCTGCTACCTTCAAGTGCACATGCGCCCGTTGCAACACACAAACGGGCGCGTAGAGGTGCTCGTAGTGAGCACCGACATCACCGCCCTCAAGCAAGCGCAGCAGCAGGCAGAAGAGAATGCCCGGGCGAAAGAGGCATTTCTCTCTCGCATGAGTCACGAAATCCGGACGCCGCTGAATGGCGTGCTGGGCATGGCAAATTTGCTGGAGAAAACGCCGCTTTCCACGCTTCAGCAAGACTATCTGACTACCATGCAACAGGCCGGGCAGCATCTGCTCGCGCTAGTCAACGATATTCTTGATCTGGCAAAGATTACCACCCAGCATCTGCAACTAACCCAAGCGGCCTTCGACGTGAACGGGGTACTGCAAGGAGCTGCTCAAACGGTAGCAGCTCTGGCCACTCAGAAAGGTCTTCTCTTGTTGGTAGAACCGGTTGCACAACCTTCATCACGCGTGCTCGGCGACGCGTATCGCCTGCATCAGGTGCTACTCAACTTACTGGGCAATGCGCTTAAATTCACCGAGCACGGCCAGGTTCAGTTGGGGGCAGCCTTGGTGAGCGAGACGCCTGCTACTGTATCACTCCGCTTTTGGGTTAAGGATACGGGTGTGGGCATCGCGCCGGCGCAGCAAGAAGGCATTTTCGAAGTTTTCAGCCAAGCTACTGCCGCAACTAGTCACCAGTTTGGTGGTACGGGCCTGGGTCTGTCCATCAGCGAGCAGTTGGTTCGCCATATGGGCGGCACGTTGCAGGTATGTAGCTCGCTCAATCAAGGCTCAATCTTTTCCTTTACTCTTACGCTGCCGCTGGCCGAGGAAGCAGCCTTGGAAACGCCGGCCGACCCGACCCCGGAAAGCTATGAAGGGCTGCGGGGCTTGCGGGTGCTGCTCGCCGAAGACAATGCCGTTAACCAGTGGATTGCCACCGTGGTGCTCGAGCATTGGGGGGTGCAGCTAGAGACAGTAAGCAACGGAATCGATGCCCTAACGGCCCTGACTACTAAAAGCTACGACGCGGCACTGCTCGACATACGGATGCCCGGGTTGAGCGGAGTGGAAGTTACGATGGCCCTGCGCCAGCATTCTGATCCGGCGCGAGCCCGCCTGCCCCTTATTGCCTTAACTGCCAATGCCTTCGAAGCGGACCGCATCAGTTACCTTGCCGCTGGCATGGATGCCTGTGTGAACAAGCCGTTTGAAGAAGCGGAACTGTGCCAGATATTGTTGAAGCTCACCCGACCCTCGCCCGACTCTGTCTGAAGCCTACCAACAAACAGTACGCCTTTTGTAAGCTAAGCAGTTAAATTATCCATGCATTCGGACACGCGCATGTTGAGCAGCACCAACCAGAGTGATTCGCGAACCACTATCTTGCCCAGAAACAAGTGCTTGAACGAGTTGCCTTCAAGCTTTGAATACACTAATGTTTGTACATTGTAAAGCGTATCGAGCGTACCTTGGTCAATGGGTGGCAAGATCGAAAGTTGGTCTGCACCCCTATTCATTTCACTAAGCCTCTGACTTTCTGAAGCTCCAATTACACCGGCATTTGTTTCTGCTTCTACTAGTAGTGGAGCTAGACAGTTGTGCCCCGGTAGAACAGAAGCGCGAATACCGCATTGGCTTTTCGCAGTGCACCACCGATGATGCTTGGCGGCGCGGGATGCTGGCAGGTATGCAAAAGGAGCTAAGCTTCCACCCGAACGTGCAGTTTCGGATGCTGGACGCGCACAATGACAGCGACCTGCAACGAAAACAAGTGCAGGAATTGATTCGTCAGCGGGTTGATCTGCTAATCATTTCGCCCAATCAATCGGGGCCTTTAACAGCACTAACGGAGGCGGCCTACAACCAGGGTATTCCGGTGGTTATCATTGACCGGCGCACGGCTTCTCGCTCTTACACGGCCTACGTTGGGGGCAACAACCTGGAAGTAGGCCGCACGGCTGGGCATTACGCGGCCCAATTACTCCATCAACGCGGCCGAATACTAGAGATTTTGGGCACCCCTGGCTCATCGCCTGCCACCGACCGCACGCAGGGTTTTCGCGAGGCGCTGGCTCACTATCCGCAGCTGCAACTCGTGGCCCAGCTAGAGGGAAATTGGCGAGCCGCCCCGGTGCTCCAGCAGCTACCCAGTTTGCTGCGTTCGCAGCCCGATATCAACCTCATCTTCGCTCACAACGACCCCATGGCTCGGGCGGCGCATCAAGTGCTGCAACAGCTAGGCTTAACCAAACGCGTGCGTATTATTGGGGTGGATGGCTTGCCGGGGCCGGGCAATGGCTTGCAGCTGGTGGAGGATGGCGCACTGAATGCAACCCTTCTCTACCCTACTGGTGGAGAAGAGGCCATTCGTACAGCATTGCGCATTCTGCGTCACGAACCTTATACCAAGGAGAATGTGCTGGGCACTATGGTGGTTGATTCAACCAACGTGAGTACCATCCGCACCCAGACCGAGCAGCTCGCGGCCCAACGGCAAGATATTCAGCAGCAGCAGTTGCGGTTGCAAGAGCAGATGCGTCGCTACGCCAGTCAGAAAACTGCGGTTTACTTATTACTGGCCAGCCTGTTGGGAGCGGTAGTACTGGGAGCCCTGACGTGGCGCTCGTTGCGCCTCAATCGACGCATTCGGCGAACCTTGGAACAACAGAATGCCGAGATTCTCACCCAACGCAACCAGATCGAGAGATTAGCCGATGAAGCCCGCCGCTCCTCGGAAGCCAAGCTGCGCTTTTTCACCAACTTCTCCCACGAACTCCGCACCCCTCTCACTCTTATCCTGGGTCCCTTAGAGGACTTGCTTAGCAGCCCGGCCGACTTGACAGCGGGCCAGCGGCACGATCTGCAACTCATGCGCCGCAATACGCAGCGCCTACTGCAACTGGTCAACCAACTACTCGATTTTCGTAAGATTGACGTGGGTAAGATGGCCGTGCGCGCTACCGAAGGCAACCTAGTGAGCTTCGTGCGAGAAATAATGGACGTGTTTGAAAAAACGGCGCACAAGCGCAACATCACGTTCCGGTTTTTGCCGGCTGAGCCGGTCATCAACCTGTGGTTCGACGGCGACATTCTCGACAAAGTATTTTTCAATCTTTTGTCGAATGCTTTCAAGTACACGCCTGATGGCGGCCAGATTAAAGTGAGCATCCAACGGGCAACCGCCGATACCGTGCGAGTAAGCGTGGAAGACACCGGCCGGGGAATTGCCGAAGCAGATCAGCCGCATATTCTGGAGTGGTTCTACCAAGGCAGCCATCCATCAGCTAATGGTTCGGGTCTCGGGTTGGCTCTTGCCGAAGGCCTGACCCGGCTGCACGAAGGCAAGCTTACTTTCCGGAGCCAGCCCGGGCAGGGTAGCACTTTCGATGTGACACTTCCCCTGGCTAAACCAGCTGCCTTCCTCGAGGCCGAACCAGGATGGGGCCCTACCACTCCCCTCGCTTTCTTACCTGATGATGAACTCAACGAGCCAGTCAAACAAGCCCTGCCTGCGCGTACCGACGCCACAGTCCTTGTTATCGAAGATCATGACGAGGTGCGCAACTTCTTGGTGCAGAAGCTCCAGGCACACTTCCAAGTAAGTACGGCCACGGATGGGGCGACGGGGCTGCGGTTAGCCGGAGAAAATATCCCCGACGTAATTATATGCGACGTGAATCTGCCCGAACTCAGTGGCTTGGAAGTGGCCGCCGGCCTCAAGGGCGACTGGCGCACGTCGCATATTCCGCTGGTGCTCCTTACCGCCCGCGATGCGCCCGAGCAGCAGATTGAGGGTGTGCAAGCCGGCGCCGACCTCTACCTGACTAAGCCCTTCAACCCAGCCTTCTTGCTAGAGAGTTTACGCACGCTGCTGCGCAACCGCGACCAGCAGCGCGAGCACTTCCGCCGTGAGCTGAGTGTAAACACGGCCACTGTAGCGCCGCAACGAGTCGACCAGAAATTCCTGGCTGACCTCACTGCTATTATCGAAGCCAACCTCGACCGACCCTCCCTGAATGTTGATGACATTGCCCGCAGCCTCGGTGTATCGCAGATGCAGCTTTACCGCAAAGTCAAGGCCCTGTTAGGTACGGGCGTCATCGACTACATTCAGAGCCTGCGGCTCACCAAAGCGCGGCTGTTGCTGCTGCAAGATGGCAGCGCTATTGCGCAAGTTGCTTACCAAACGGGCTTCTCGTCGCCTTCCTACTTTGCGACCCTCTTTAAAAGCCGATACCAAGTATCCCCCTCCGAATTCAAAGCCTTGCATACCCCTACCCAGCAGTGATGAAATTTTGTAAGTCGTGTAAGATTATTGGTGATAGCGCAGCTACAACAAACGTTTGTTATTTTATAATAATCTGATTATCAATATTTTATTTCACCAGGACGGAATTGTAAGAATCCTGTAAGAATTTGAAAGAAACGAGCAAGGTCCTGTAAGGGATTAAGCGGAGGTTTGGGCAAACGTTTCAAGAACGCCGCCCATGGTTCAGCGCAAAGTGCTCTTCTGGTCTATCGTTACGGCCCTTGGAGGCTTCCTATTTGGATTCGATACGGCCGTGATTTCGGGAGCTGAAAAGGCCATCCAGCAACTCTGGCACTTAAGCGCCTTCGAGCATGGCTTCACCATTTCTATTGCCCTTATCGGTACGGTGTTGGGAGCCATGTTCGGCGGTATCCCGTCGGACCGAATCGGACGGCGGCAGACGTTGCGCTGGATTGCGGTGCTTTATTTAGTGTCGGCGGTTGGGGCCGCGCTGGCTCCGGCCTGGATACCTTTTATGGTGTTTCGCTTTCTGGGCGGGTTAGGCGTTGGGGCCTCTTCGGTGACAGCTCCGCTTTATATATCAGAAATTTCGCCGGCTCGTTCGCGGGGCAAGTTGGTAGGCTTGTTTCAGTTCAACATTGTCTTCGGCATTTTAGTCGCTTACTTGTCTAACTACCTCTTAGCCAACGTAGGGGAACACTCGTGGCGTCTGATGCTGGGGGTGCAGGCCGTGCCCGCGGTGGCGTTCCTACTATTCTTGCTGCGCGTGCCAGAAAGTCCTCGCTGGCTGCTGCTACACGGTCGTGTAGAAGAAGGCCGGGAAGTACTGCGCATCATTGACCCTAACACAGTTGATGCCGATGTAGCCGCCATCCTGACTTCCCAATCCAAGACCGGGCAGCAAAACGAGTCGCTTTGGGCAGCGCAGTACCGCACGCCCGTGTTGCTGGCCATTGCCTTTGCCTTTTTCAACCAAGTATCCGGCATCAATGCTATCATCTACTACGCTCCGCGCATCTTCGAAATGACAGGGCTAGGCCAGGGGGCGGCGCTGCTTTCGTCGGCAGGTATTGGGCTGATCAACTTCGTGTTCACGCTGCTCGGCGTGAACGTAATCGACCGGTTTGGGCGCCGCACGCTCATGTTTGTAGGCTCGGTGGGGCTGATTCTTACCCTGGGGTTGGTGGCGCGGGCTTTTTACAGCGAGCAGTTTACGGGGTATACCGTACCGGTTTTGCTGTTCGTGTACATCGCCTTTTTTGCTTTCTCGCAAGGGGCCGTCATCTGGGTGTTTATTTCCGAGATTTTCCCGAATGCCGTGCGCGCCAAGGGCCAGGCGCTGGGCTCGTCTACGCACTGGGTGATGGCCACGGTCATTGCTTTCACCTTTCCCTACTTCGCCGAGCAACTGGGCGGCGGCCACACCTTCGCGTTTTTCTGCGCTATGATGGTGCTGCAACTGGTTTTTGTGTGGCGCTTCATGCCCGAAACCAAAAACACCAGTCTCGAACAAGTAGACAAGGTTTTGATCATGCATTAGCGGTGAGTAAGGGAGACGGAGAATTTGCTGTTCAGCTTATTCTAGTATAGCGCCAACTTCCCTTCCCTACTCACTAGTTTATCCTCACCATTTCATCACTCACCCTATGGCTATTGCTTGCTTCGGAGAAATGCTGTGGGATGTGCTACCAACGGGCAAGCAGCCCGGTGGAGCACCCCTTAATGTGGCGGTGCACCTGCACAACTTTGGCTTGGATGCGCACCTCATTAGCCGCGTGGGCCACGACGACCTGGGCAGCGAGTTGGTTGCTTTTGTTGAGTCCACCGGTCTTGACACCCACTTCGTGCAGCGGGGAGAAACGCACCTAACGGGAGTAGTGAAAGCCAACGTGAGTGACAGCAAAGAGGTAACCTACCAGATAGTGAAGCCAGTGGCCTGGGACTATATCCGGTACGATGCTGCCCTAGCTGAACTAGTGGAAACCGCCGATGCCTTCGTTTTTGGCAGCTTGGCTGCTCGCCAAGCCCCCTCGCGCGAAACGCTTTACCGGCTGCTGGAACACGCCCGTTTCAAGGTCTTCGACGTGAACATGCGCCCCCCGCACTACACCCGCGAAGTGGTAACCTACCTCTTGCAGCACAGTGACTTAGTGAAAATGAACCACCACGAATTAACTGAAATCATGGGGTGGTTCGGCGTTAGCTCCGACGAAGAAACGGCCCTGCGCTGGCTAACTGACCGCTTTCAGCTGCAAGCGGTGTGCGTCACGAAAGGAGC
This sequence comes from uncultured Hymenobacter sp., assembly GCF_964242765.1. Classification (NCBI taxonomy): domain Bacteria; kingdom Pseudomonadati; phylum Bacteroidota; class Cytophagia; order Cytophagales; family Hymenobacteraceae; genus Hymenobacter; species uncultured Hymenobacter sp. Next base: position 73,544 of record NZ_CAXTBM010000011.1, on the reverse strand, counting down.
CGACGGGGCCGCACTACGAGTGGGCCAGCAGCATTACAGCAGCCCCGGCATTGCGGTGCAGGTGCAAGACACCATTGGCAGCGGCGACGCTTTTCTGGCTGCCCTGCTCCGAGGCTGGCTAGCGGAAGAGCCGCCCGAGCAGAATTTGGCCTTTGCTTGCGTGGCTGGCTCGCTGGTGGCAACCTATCAGGGCGCAACGCCGGCCATCACTGCCGCGCAAGTGTCGGCCCTGGCTACCTCTGCTTCTTCTCTCTAATTGCTCTTCGTCTGCTTCCCACCCGCATGAAAATAGCTTTCCTCACTTTACTAGCCCTACTTGGTGCTTTCAGGAGCCTTGCCCAGGTTCCTTCGGCGGACCCGTACCGGCCAGTGTATCATTTCACGGCGCCCAAAAACTGGATCAACGACGCGAACGGGCTGATTTACGTCAACGGGCAGTACCAGCTTTTCTATCAGTACAATCCGTTCAGCGCCAAGCCCGGTCACCTGAGTTGGGGCCACGCCTCTAGCTCCGATTTGCTGCACTGGAACCACAAGCCGGTCGCCCTCACCGAGTACAAAAGCCCGGACGGGAGCAATACCATGATTTTTTCGGGCAGCGCCGTGCTCGATAAAGACAACACGTCGAGCCTGTTTCCAGCCGGTAAAACCGATGGCCTGGTCGCTTTCTATACCGGCCACGTGGAGCGGGGGGGCGTGGTACTGCGGCAGCATCAGAACCTGGCTACCAGTCTGGACGGGGGCCTTACTTGGCAGCGCTACGCTGGCAATCCGGTGCTGGACATCAACAGCAAGGAGTTTCGTGACCCCAAGGTGTTCTGGTACGCGCCCCAACAGAAGTGGGTGATGGCCACCGTGAAGGCCGACCGCCAGCAGGTGTACCTCTACGAGTCGAAAAACCTGAAGCAATGGACGTTTCTGAGCCGCTGGGGCCGGGCCGGCAACACGGTGCGGGAATGGGAATGCCCCGACCTGTTCGAGTTGCCCGTGCCGGGGGGCGGCACGAAGTGGGTGCTGCTGATTTCGGCCAGCAACCCCACCGAGCAGTTTCGGGGGCAGCAGTACTTTCTGGGAGGGTTCGATGGCAAAACGTTCACGCCCGGCCAAGCTTACGACGAACCCGCTTACCTGGACTTCGGCAAGGATTTCTTTGCCGGCGTCACGTTCAACAACGCGCCCGATAACCGGCGTATTCTGGTTGGATGGGTGAACGATTGGGCCTACGCACCCGACGTGCCGACCGGCAACCAGTGGCGCGGCAGCTTTGCAGTACCTCGAGAACTGAGTTTGCGCCGCACCGCGCAGGGGCTGACGCTGGTGCAGCAGCCCGTACCCGAACTGCGCCGCTTCGGCAAGGAAGTGGTCAACGTGAAAAACCAGACGCTCAAGCCGGGCGCGGCCAGCTACGAAGTGCCCTTCCAAGGCGAGTCGTATGACCTGGAGCTGACGCTGAAGCCCGGCCAAGCCAAGGCCGTGAAGCTGAACCTGCTCCAAAGCGAAACCGAACTCACTACGCTCCGCTACGATGTGGCCCGGCAGGAATTAACGCTGGACCGCACGAAGTCTGGCAACGTGAGCTTCCACCCAGCTTTTGCCAGCAGCCTCGAAACGGCGCGGGTGCCGCTGCAAAACGGGCTGCTACAACTGCGGCTGCTGGTTGATAAGTCGATGGTAGAAGTATTTGCGCAGCAAGGTGAAACCACCCTGACCGACCTAGTTTTCCCGAAGCAGCATACCGGCCGCATCACGCTGGCGGCAGAAGATGGGGAAGCGCAAATAACGGCGCTCCGCCTAACTAACCTGAGCGAGCTGACCGTGCCCTAGTCCTGCGTTGGCGCTAGGCAGGTGCTCTCTCCTTCAAGCAGCTTGCGCATTTCTATTTCTCAAGTTACTCTATAGTCAGGCAACGAACGCCATAATAATTTCTTCCGCAAACGTTTCCGGTAGAATGCCTAAACTTAGGAGATTTTTCAAATTCCCCACCATTTCATCTTTCACTCATGGCCAACAACTGGTACAAACGGCACAAATCGTATGAGCAGTCGACCCTGATACGGGCTGGCGGCATGCCACCCGCAGTGCTCAAACTTTTGGCGCTCAGCCTACTACTTATTTTCTTACCCTTATTAAGCCAAGCGCAGACCACCCGGGCTATTTCCGGCAAAGTGGTTGATGCGCAAGGCGGCGGCTTACCGGGCGTAACGGTGGTCGTGACAGGCACAACCGTTGGGGCCAGCACGGGCTCCGATGGCAGTTTCGAGCTACAAGCACCTGCTTCGGCCACTACGCTCACTATCTCGTACGTAGGCTTCACCTCACAGCAGGTGAGCATCACCGACAAAACCACGGTGCAGGTCACGCTAAAGGAAAATGCCCAAGCCCTTGGCGACGTAGTGGTAGTTGGCTACGGCACAGCCCGCAAGCAGGACGTGACTGGGGCCGTGGCGGTGATTGGCGAAAAGGACTTCAACAAAGGCACCTTCACGTCACCCGACCAATTACTTCAGGGCCGCGTATCGGGGGTGCAAGTAGGCAACAACAGTGGCCAGCCTGGCGGGCCATCTACCATCCGCATCCGAGGCAACTCGGCCGTGACGGGCACGGGCCAACCGCTTTACGTAGTGGACGGCGTGCCACTCGACGGTCGTTCGGCTCGGCCGGGCTTGGTGGCCTCCACCGATATTGGAGCCGGTGCCGACAGCAACCCGCTTAACTTCCTCAACCCCGACGACATCGAGACGTTTACGGTGCTCAAAGATGCCTCGGCCACAGCCATCTATGGCTCCCGGGCCGCCTACGGGGTGGTACTTATTACCACCAAAAAAGGCAAGTCGGGTGACCCGACCCTCAATGTCGGCTTGTCCACTGGCTTCTCGAACCTGTTGCGTCGGCCAGAATTCCTCGACGCCGGTCAATACCGGGAGGCCCTTACCTACTACGGCGTGACCAACGGCGACAAAGGGGGCAACGTAGACGCACTAGATGAAATTCTGCGTACCGGCTACTTGCAGAACTACAACGTAGCCATGAGTGGCGGCGGCGAAACCGGCCGCTACCGCTTGTCACTCGGCTACCTCGACCAGGATGGTATCGTACGCAAAACGGGCTTCAAGAAGTACAGCGCCAACCTCTCTACCAATCTACAGTTTCTGAAAAGCAAGAAACTAGGTCTCGACATAAACATTGCGACCAGTCAGTTTCGGGAGCAGTTGGCCCCGATTACGACCGATGCCGGCTTCCGGGGTAGTCTGATTGGGCAGGCTTTGCAGTGGAACCCCACGCAGCCGCTACGCAACCCCGACGGCTCGCTGTACGTGGTGACCGGCGATGTGGTGAACCCGCTAGCCAACCAAGAATATTTCAACGACAACTCGCGGGTAACTACCATCTTGGCCAGTGCCGCGCCTTCTTACAAGTTCACCGACTGGTTGCAGTATCGGGCGCTGCTTAGCGTGAATTATAACACCGGTCAGCGGCGCACCTCCATCGATCAGCGCCTCATCAACTTCCCTGATTTGATTGACAAGGGGTTTGCCGCCATCAGCGACAACGAGTTGGTTACGCAGCAAATCGCGCACACGCTGAACTTCAATAAGGCGGTAGCCAGCGACCTGAATCTAAATGCAGTGCTGGGATACGAGTACACCAAGTTCGCTAATTCGGGCTCCAACTTGAATGCGTTCGGCAATCCTGCCGGAGGAGGCTTCGGGGTCTTCGGCCTCGACTACACCAACTACATTCAGTATTCGAGTGCCGGTGCTCGCCAAGTATCGTCGTTCATTGACCCATCGACAGAACTGCAATCGGTTTTTGGCCGGGCCATCTTCAATTTCAAAGATCGTTATGTGCTGACCGGAACGCTGCGCCGCGACGAGAGCAGCAAGTTCGGCCCCAACAACCGGGTAGGTTACTTTCCCTCGTTCGCGCTGGCCTGGGATCTAGGCCAAGAGGCGTTCTTCCCAGCCGAGCAGCTTAGCCAGCTTAAGTTTCGGGCCGGCTACGGGCGCACTGGCAACCAAGAGTTTCCGGCGGGCTCGGCCCAGACGCGTTATACCCTCGACAACAACGGGGCGGCCCAGTCGCCACTCAATGATGGAAACGACGATTTGAAGTGGCAGTCAGACGCCCAGTTCAACGCCGGTATCGACATCGGGGCGTTCAGTAACCGTCTCACCTTCACAGCCGACTACTTCTACAAAACGACCACCGACCTGTTGTTTCCCACAACGCCTGGGGAGCCCCGCCCCTCCAACGCGGCCGTCCGCTGGGAAAACCTCGATGGCAAAATTGTGAACAAAGGTGTAGAACTGAGTTTGGGCACTACACTGGTGAGCACCGAGCAAGTGGAAGTAGGTTTCAATGCCAACGCCACCTTTATCCGTAATGAAGTGTCGGACCTCATAGGAGCGCCCATCCCGACTGGTGCCATCAACGGGCAGGGACTCTCGGGAGCATTGTCGCAGACTATTCGCAACGGCTTACCCATTAATGCTTTTTTCCTGCCCCAGTACAATGGCCTCAATGACCAGGGTTTGTCCAACGAATTCGGCGCCTTTACTTACGCAGGCAGCCCCAACCCTCGCACCCTGCTAGGTTTGAGCGCCAATGCCCGCTATGGCAAACTCTCCCTCATTGCGAACATGACTGGCGTATTCGGCCAGTACATCTACAACAACACGCTTAACGCAGTGGGCAACGTGGGCCAGATTGGAGCAGGCAAAAACATTGCCCTTTCCACCTTCGAAAATCCAATTAAAGAAGCAACAGGCAACCCGTCGGCGGCTTCTACCCGCTACCTGGAAAAAGGCAACTACCTGAAAATGTCCAACGTTACGCTCTCTTATGCTTTCGGCGACGTGGGTGGCTTCGTGAAAGGTGCTCGGATCTACGCTACGGGTCAGAACCTGTTTGTGATTACCAAATACGACGGGTTTGACCCGGAAATCAACACGGTGAAGCGCGGGGCCAACCAAGTGCCATCCATTGGTATTGACTACCTCGCCTATCCTAGCGCCCGCACCTTCACGTTCGGCGTTAATTTTTCCCTGTAACTTCTATCTTCTTCCCACCATGAAATACCCAAAGATTGTATGTGCGGCCGCCGTTCTGGCGTTGCTACAGGTGGCCAGCAGCTGCGAGCTCAACGAAACGCTAGAAGGTCAGCTCACGCAGGACCAGATTCCGCGCGGTGACCCCGCAGCTCTGCTTACGGGCGTTTATAATGCGCAGCGCGACCCTATTCAGGGCCATGTAAGCGTGTTTGCCCTCCAAGAAGTATCCACCGATGCCCGCATTATGCCCACTCGCGGGCCTGACTGGGACGATAACGGCAAGTGGCGGCAGCTCTTCAACCACACGTGGGACCCCAACAACGAGCGGGTGCGCGACACCTATACCCAACTTAACGGCATCATCTACGCGGCCACTGACTTGTTGCGCTTTGATCCTACGGTGCAGCAGCAGGCCGAGGCTCGATTCCTGCGGGCCTGGGCCATGTTCTTGGTACTCGACCTTTACGACCAAGTTCTCTACCGGGAGCCAGGTGAGAAGCTAAGCGAGCTGGCCCGGGTGCGCAAAGGCACTGAGGCACTCGAATACATCGTTAGTGAAATAACGGCTATTCAAGCAAACCTCCCCGATGCCCCCGCCGGCCGTGCCAACAAAGACGCTGCCCGGGTACTGCTGATGAAGTGCTACCTCAACAAGGGGGTGTATGCCAATCGCCAGTCCCCGACTTTTGCAGCCGCCGACATGAACCAGGTGATTACGCTGGCCGACCAGATAATCAACAGCAACAGGTATTCATTCACGACCAACTTCTTCGACAACTTTGCGCCCAACAACTCGGCTATTGGTCGGGAGAACATTTTCACGCAGGAAAATACTTACGGCAACGCCGGCCCCACCCGCGACTCCTGGAAGTTTGTGTCGCACTACAACATGCGGCCCGTTGACGGCTACAATGGCCCAGCTACTACGGCCGCGTTCTACGACCTATTTGAGGCGACCGATAGACGCCGGGGCGTAGCATACGCAACCGATGGCGGTCCTGCTAATCCTGGCCGACGTATCAACACGGGTTTCTTGATCGGCCAGCAGTACAACCTTGCCACCGATGCACCGCTCACCACGCGCAGCGGCGCTCCGTTGGCTTTCACCAAGGAAATCAACCTTTTTGAAACTGGTGCTGACCTCGAAGCCAAAGGCGTTCGGCCCGTAAAATACCCCGTCGATTACGTGAGCGAGGGGAAAGGCGGTAACGGGTGCGAAAACGACCATGTGAGCTTCCGGCTGGCCGACGTACTGCTAATGAAGGCCGAAGCCATTCTACGGGGCGGCACGGCGACCAGTGCCGGAGCATACGGAGGTACGGCGCTAGCTATCGTCAACTCGTTGCGTACCCATCCCTCGCGCGGGGCCAGCAGCCTGCCCTCACTCACTCTCGACATACTGCTCGACGAGCGGGGTCGGGAACTATATGGGGAGTCGTGGCGGCGGCAGGACCTGATTCGGTTCGGCAAATTCTTGCAGGCCCGCAAAGACAAGCCTCAGAGTGACGTGAAGTACCTGATTTATCCCGTTCCGCAGACTCAGGTGGATGTTAACCGCAACATCACCCAGAGTCCGGGCTACTAAGTCCGCAAAACGAATTCGGTAGATACGTAAACAAGCCGTTGGTTGCTTTCTAGCAAGCAATCAGCGGCTTGTTTGTGTCCGGCCTGGTACCTGACTGCCCTTATGAAAAACATTGCACCAACACTAGCGGCGACCTTACTACTAGCCTTGGCAGGCTGCGGCGAGTCCCAACCGAAAACCAACACCACGAACCCCAACGAGTCAACTGCAAAGCCAACAGCTACCAATCAAAACCAAACCTGGTGGAAAGAAACGGTGGTGTATCAGCTCTATCCGCGCAGCTTCCAGGACAGCAACGGCGACGGGGAGGGCGACCTGCGCGGCATCATCTCCCGCCTCGACTACCTTGAAAGCCTGGGTGTGGGCACCATTTGGCTGAACCCCATCTACGCCTCGCCCAACGACGACAGCGGCTACGACATCTCCGACTACCGCCAGATTCAGCCCGCTTTCGGCACCATGCAGGATTTCGACGAGTTGCTGAAGGGCATGCATGAGCGCGGCATCAAGCTGGTGATGGACTTGGTAGTGAACCACAGCTCCGACGAGCACGAGTGGTTTAAGCAGGCGCGCAGCTCGCGCACCAATCCGTACCGTAACTACTACCACTGGTGGCCGGCCGAGAAGGGCAAGCCCACGCCCCGCTGGAGCTTCTTCGACGTGAACAGCGACGCCTGGAAATACGACTCGCTCACCAACTCCTACTACCTGCACTATTTCTCGCGCAAACAGCCTGACCTGAACTGGGAAAACCCTAAACTGCGCCAGGAAATTTACAGCATGATGCGCTTCTGGCTAGACAAAGGCATCGACGGCTTCCGGCTCGATGCGTTTCAATTCGCCTCCAAGGACACCCGCTTTCCGCCCCTGCCCGCGGGCTACGAAAAGAATATCATCAAGTACTACGGCGGCGGCCCGCACTTGCACGATTACTTGCAGGAAATGAACCGCGAGGTGCTCAGCAAGTACAACGTCATGACCGTGGCCGAAGGCGCTGGCACTGGTCCTACTGACGCCATGCTCTTCGTAGACCCCGCCCGCAAAGAGTTGAACATGGCCTACCACTTCGAGGGCATGAACATTGGCAACGGGCCGGGCGGCTACAAACTCACCGATTTCAAGCGCATCTACACCCGCTGGGACAGTGCCTTCGCCGAGAAAGGCTGGCTGTCGATTTATCTGGCCAGCCACGACCAGCCCCGCATGACCAGCAAGTTCGGCGACGATAGGCCGGCGTTCCGGGCCGCCTCCGCCAAGTTGCTCAACACCTTCGTGCTAAGCATGCGCGGCACGCCCTACTGCTACTACGGCGACGAGCTGGGCATGACCAACATCCGCTTCGACAACTTCCAAGACTACAGGGACGTGGAAACCCGTAACGGCTACCAGCGCGTGAAAAGCCAGAAAGGTGACCTAACTGCCTTCCTGGCCCAAGCCAAGCGCACCGCCCGCGACAATGGCCGTACGCCGTTCCCGTGGGACGCCACTACCAACGCCGGCTTCACCACCGGCACGCCCTGGCTGAAGGTAAACCTTAACTATACGCAGCTCAATGCGGCAGCCCAAGACCAAGACTCCACCTCGGTGCTGAACCACTTTCGCCGGGCCACGGCCGTACGCCAGCAGCACAAAGTGCTGGTGTATGGGCAGTATCAATTGCTCGACGAAGCCAACCCCCACATCTACGCTTACACCCGCACCCAAGGAAACGAGAAGGTGCTGGTAGCACTCAACTTCTCGTCGGACAAGCGCGCATGGCCCCTGCCAGCCGGTATGGCCACCAAGGGAAAGCCGTGGCTCAACAACTACCCCACTTTCGCAGCAGATAAAGCCCTGACGCTTCAGCCTTGGCAGGCGGTGGTGGTGCCCTTGCGCTAAGCGCATTTTGTGTTAGTTGCTAGCTCGATGCTCTTCTTAAAAGCCTACCTGAAGCAGAAAGCTGCCTACTTTTCAACCAAGCACTACAGTAGATTCTTCCCTCCGTTCCTTTTCTATGCCGACCACTAAATTCCTCACACCTAAACTTTACCTGTGCACGCTGGTACTGCTGCTGGCTGCGTCAAAGCCGGTGGCGGCGCAGCAGCCGGACCCTTGGCGCATTGCGGCCGACAAAGTAGATCCGGCGGCGTATTATGGCGTGACGGTGGCGAACGGCATGCTAGGTATCGTCTCGTCGCCGGAGCCTTTTCAGGTGAAAGCAGTGGTGCTAGCGGGTGCTTACGACCAGTACGGGCGGGGGCGGGTAAGCAACTTCCTCAACAGCTTCAACCTGCTGAACATGTACCTGGAAGTGGACGGCAAACGACTAACGGGCAAGGACGTCAGCAACTTCCGGCAGCAGCTCGACATGCGCCACGCTTCCCTGACTACCATCTTCGACTACGCCGACAAGGCCACCATCACCTACACGCACTACGCGCTGCGCCACTTGCCTTTCACCGGGCTGATGGACGTAGCGGTGACGGCCAAGAAAGACGTGAACCTCACAGCCGCCAGCGTAATGGATGCCCCTGACGCGCTGCGCGACGTGCAGAACTACTACAACGAAATCGACCGGCCGCACGCCACGCTTAGCTTGCTGACGTCCTCGGCCCGGAGCGCCACGGGCAAATTGCAGCTGTGCGCCTCCACCAGCTTTCTGTTCAATGAGCCCCACGGACAGGAGCCGCGGGTAATCCACGAAATGTGGGACAGCAACATGCACCTGATGAAGTTCAGCAAAACGCTGAAAGCCGGGCAGAGCTACACCTACGCGGTAGCGGGCTCGTCCATCACCTCTGCCCACCACGCCGACCCGCTCAACGAGGCCGAGCGCCTAACCATTTTTGCCCGGCTCGAAGGCAAGCCGCGCCTGCTGGCTTTCCACGCCAAAGCCTGGGACGAGCTGTGGAAAAGCGACATCCAGATTGAAGGCGACCCTCAGGCCCAGCAGGACGTGCATAGCATGCTCTATCACCTCTACAGCTTTTCGCGCGCGGGCACCGATTATTCCCCTTCGCCCATGGGCTTGTCGGGCTTGGGCTACAACGGGCACGTGTTTTGGGACTCCGACCTGTGGATGTTTCCGGCGCTGCTGGTCATGCATCCCGAAATTGCTAAGTCGCTGATTGAGTATCGCTTCCGCCGCCTGGCCCCGGCCCGCAACAACGCCTTTGCCCACGGCTACCAGGGCGCCATGTACCCTTGGGAAAGCGCCGACTCGGGCGTAGAAGAAACGCCGGTGTGGGCCCTGAGCGGCCCGTTCGAGCACCACATCACCGCCGATGTGGCCTTGGCCGCCTGGCAGTACTACTGCGTCACGCAAGACAAAGCTTGGCTGCGGGAGAAAGGCTGGCCGATTCTCTCGGCCACCGCCGATTTCTGGGCTAGCCGGGTAGAACGTAACGGCCCCAGCCACTACGACATCAAAAACGTAGTAGCGGCCGACGAGTGGGCCGAAAACGTCGACAACAACGCCTTCACCAACGCCGCGGCGCAGGTGAACCTACGCAATGCCACGGCCGCCGCCAAGCTTCTCAACCTGCCCGCTAATCCCGACTGGCTGCACGTGGCTCAGAACATACCCTTGCTGCACTTCCCCGACGGCGTAACCCAGGAACACGCCACCTACAAGGGCGAAGGCATCAAACAAGGCGACGTGAATCTGCTGGCCTACCCGTTGAACGTGGTAACGGCCCCGGCGCAAATCAAAAAAGACCTCGTCTACTACGAAACGCGCGTCCCGAACGAGGGCACGCCCGCCATGACCCAGGCCATTTTTGCTTTGCTCTATGCCCGCCTCGGCGACGGCGACAAGGCTCAGCATTTCTTTCAAGACTCCTACCAGCCCAACCTGCTGCCGCCCTTTCGGGTGATTGCCGAAACCAAGGGCGGCACCAACCCCTATTTCGCGACGGGTGCGGGTGGGGTGTTGCAAGCCGTGCTGATGGGTTTCGGCGGACTAGATATTACACCCGCCGGCATCCGGCAAGTTAAAACCAGTCTACCCAAAAACTGGAAGTCGGTGAAGATTACAGGCATCGGTACCCAACGAAAGACATACACTGTGACTCGGTAGGCATCAGTAAGTAGGCTGACGCTTCGCCATTTACCAAGCAGAACTTCACTTAAGAAAAAGAGACAAGCTGAACTCGTAACTTCGGCCTGGCTTATGAGAGTGAGTGAAGAATCACTTTACTTGTCCTTGGCCGACGACTGTTTTCTTGCTGTAAATGAATTTGAAATCGAATATATGGCAAAGCTTATGAGCAACTGATGATTGCGGCCTCGCGGAAATCTTAGATAAAATATCATCTAAGGGTGATAAATTATTTATATCATTACCAACCGTCGAGGCCTCATAGCCCTGGTTTGCAGCTTATCATCGGGCAAAGATCCTTGCCCTACCTACTGATTCCCACCTTTATTACCCTTCCAGATCATGGAAAAAAACACATATGATGCCATTGTCATCGGTTCTGGCATATCCGGCGGCATGGCGGCCAAAGAGCTGACCGAGAAAGGTTTGAAGACCATCATGCTGGAAAGAGGCCGCAACATCGAGCATATCAAGGACTACGTCAACGCCAACAAGAACCCGTGGGAGTTTCCGCACCGGGGCGGCAAAACGCAGCAGATGATTGCCGATTATCCAGTGCTCGGCCGCGACTACACCCTCAACGAAAGTAACCTCGACTACTGGGTCAACGAAAAAGAAAGCCCATACGTGGAGATAAAGCCCTTCGACTGGTTTCGGGGCTACCAGGTTGGGGGCCGCTCCCTGATGTGGGGCCGGCAGTCGTACCGCCTCAGCGACTACGACTTCGAAGCCAATGCCAAAGACGGAATTGCCGTCGACTGGCCCATTCGCTACAAGGATTTGGCGCCGTGGTACAGCAAAGTCGAGAAGTTTGTGGGTATCAGCGGGTCCAAGGAAGGCCTGCCGCAACTGCCCGATGGCGAGTTCATGCCCCCCATGGAGATGAACGTGGTAGAGAAAGACGTGGCCGCCCGTATCAAGAAGAATTATGCGCACCGGCGCATGGTGATTGGGCGCACGGCCAACATCACCCAAAACCACAACAACCGCGTGAGCTGTCAGTACCGCAACAAGTGCTGGCTCGGCTGCCAGTTCGGAGCGTACTACAGCACGCAATCGGCGGCGCTGCCGGCAGCGGTAGCCACGGGCAACCTCACGCTGCGGCCGTTTTCCATCGTCACCAAAATCCTCTACGACAAAGACACCAAGCGGGCCAAGGGTGTAGAGGTGCTCGACGCCGAAACCAACCAGACCTACGAGTACTTCGCCAAGGTCATTTTCCTGAATGCCTCGGCGCTAAACTCAGCCTGGGTGTTGATGAACTCCGCCACCGACATCTGGCCGGGCGGGCTAGGTAGCAGCAGTGGCGAGCTAGGCCACAACCTGATGGACCACCACTTCCGGGCAGGGGCTCGCGGCACTGTGGAAGGGTACGACGACAAATACGTGTACGGGCGCCGGGCCAACGGCATTTACGTACCACGCTACCGCAACTTGTTCGGCGACAAGCGCAACTATATCCGCGGGTTTGGCTACCAAGGCAGCGCTGGCCGCGAAGGTTGGGCACGCGAAATCCCGGAAATGAATATCGGTGGCGAGTTCAAAGATGCGTTGACCGAGCCTGGTCAGTGGGGCATGGGCCTAACTGGTTTCGGAGAAACCCTCCCCTACCACGACAACCAAGTCACCCTCGACAAAACCAAGAAAGACAAGTGGGGCCTCCCTGTTCTTGCAATCGATGCCCACATCCGCGACAACGAGCAGAAAATGCGCATCGACATGATGAACGATGCGCAGGAAATGCTGGAGAAAGCCGGGCTGAAAAACGTGAAAACCTACAACGGGGGCTACAACCTTGGTGGTGGCATTCACGAAATGGGCACGGCGCGCATGGGCCGCGACCCTAAAACGTCGGTGCTCAACCAATTCAACCAAGTGTGGGATGCGCCTAACGTGTACGTGACGGACGGGGCCTGCATGACCTCGGCTGCTTGCCAGAATCCTTCCCTGACGTATATGGCTCTCACCGCCCGGGCCGTGGATCATGCCGCGGGCGAACTAAAGAAACAGAACGTTTAAGCTTCCACCCTTATGAACCGCAGAGACGCCCTCGCCCGAGTTGCCCTCATTATGGGCAGCACCGTAATTGGTGCCGACCTTTTTTTGACCGGCTGTAGCTCACCCGCCAAAAAAGATGCCCAGGCAGGCTCCGACAAGCCTGTAGCGGCCGCCAAACCAAAAGATTTACTGAATCAAAACCAGATTCAACTGCTCGACGAAGTAGGCGAAACCGTCTTGCCGGCCACCAAAACGCCGGGGGCCAAAGCCGCGCAGGTGGGCAGCTTTATGGCCGTGATGGTCCGCGACTGCTACACGCCCGAGGATCAGCAGGTGTTCCTTAAAGGTCTCACTCAACTAGATAAAGACTGCCAAAAGCAGAACGGCAAGTCGTTCATGGACTGTGACGCCACGCAGCGGACCGCTTTCCTGACCGCGCGTGACAAAGAGCAGAAGGACTTCACGGCCAATAAGCGCAAGGACGACCCGAGCCGCTACTTCCGCATGATGAAGGAACTTACCTTGCTCGGTTATTTCACCTCGGAAGTGGGCGCTACCCAAGCGTTGCGCTACCTGCCGGTGCCGGGCCGCTACGATGGCGACGTGGCCTACAAAAAAGGCGACCGGGCCTGGGCTACCACCTAAGGTAGCGACCTGGCGAAGGATGCCGTCCTTCGCTTACTACTGCGTCCGCAGGTGTGCTGGGCATACTGACTGCTCAAGCAAGTATGCTTAGCACACCTGCGAGTTGCCCCCATGAGTGGATGCCAACTAGGCGTCCCGTATTTCACAAACTGCATCTGACTGCTCTACCCCTCCTTAGCTTATGAGCCCTACCATCCGCTTTAAATTGTCTTTGATGATGTTCCTAGAGTTTTTCATCTGGGGCGCCTGGTTTGTAACGTTGGGCACGTACCTGTTGCAAAACCTGCATACCACGGGCACACAGGTGGGGGTAGCGGTGCTCACGCAGTCCATCGGGGCCATCGTCGCCCCTTTCATCATCGGACTGATTGCCGACCGGTTTTTCTCGGCCCAGAAGATCTTGGGCGTGTTGCACCTAGCGGGGGCCGCTTTGCTATGGCGAGCCTCCCTAGCTGATGATTTCAGCAGCTTCTATCCCAGCATCCTGACCTACATGATTTTGTATATGCCCACGCTGGCCTTGGTGAATTCCATTTCCTTCCGGCAGATGCAGAATCCGCAGAAAGAATTTGCCATGATCCGGGTACTTGGCACCCTGGGCTGGATTATTGCTGGCATCACCATCGGCTGGCTGAACTGGGAACAGAGTGGCAATTTGGGGCTTACCTTCAAGATGGCGGCGGGTGCTTCGGCCCTGCTCGGGGTATTCAGCTTCACCTTGCCCCCTACGCCGCCCATCAAGAAAGAAGGCAAAAGCAGCATTGGCGACATGCTAGGCTTGGAGGCTATTGGCCTATTGAAAAACCGCTCGTATCTGATTTTCTTCCTGGCCTCGATAGCCATCTGCGTGCCCCTTTCCTTCTACTACGGCTTCACCAATCCGTTTCTTAACGAAGCAGGCATGAAAGCGGCAGCGGGTGTTCAAAGCCTGGGGCAGGTATCGGAAGTGCTGTTTATGCTGCTAATTCCGGTGTTCTTCGTCCGGTTGGGCGTCAAGAAAATGCTGGCTATCGGCATGCTGGCCTGGGTGATTCGGTACCTGTTCTTTGCCTACGGCAACGGAGAGTCGGCGTACTGGATGCTGATTGTGGGCATCGTGCTGCACGGCATCTGCTACGACTTCTTTTTCGTCACGGGCCAAATCTACACCGACAACCTGGCCGGCGAGCAATCGAAAAGCGCGGCCCAGGGCTTTATCACGCTGGCGACTTATGGCGTGGGCATGCTGCTCGGCTCTTTGCTGTCGGGCCAGATTGTGGATGCCCACAAAACCGCTGATAACCTACACGACTGGCAAACCATCTGGCTGATTCCGGCGGCTATTGCGGCCGGGGTGTTGGTGGTTTTCCTGCTGCTGTTCCGTGATAAAAACGCTCCCGTACCAACCGAGGAAATCAGCTACGCCGAGGCTAATGCCCGCCTCGAAGTGTAAGCCCAACTACCACATACTTCACACATGAAATTACGACTGGGCATGATTGGCGGCGGACAAGGGGCCTTTATTGGGGCCGTGCACCGCTTTGCCGCCGCCCTCGATGGGATGTACGAGTTAACGGCTGGCGCTTTCAGCAGCGACGCCGAAAAGTCCCGGGCCACCGGCGTAACCTTAGGTTTGCCCGCTGACCGGGTGTATGCTTCTTATCAGGACTTAATCGAGCAAGAAAAGCAGCGTCCTGAAGCCGAACGGGTCCAGGTTGTTTCCATCGTAACACCCAACCACCTGCACTTCGAGCCCGCCCGGCTGGCACTGGAAAACGGCTTTCACGTGGTTCTCGACAAACCCATGACGTTCTCGCTAGCCGAGGCCAAGCAGCTAGAGCAAGTAGTAGCTGCCAGTGGCAAAAAGCTGTGCCTAACTCACACTTATTCCGGCTACCCTATGGTGAAGGAAGCTCGCCAGTTGGTTTCCACTGCTACCATCGGCAACATCCGCAAGGTGTACGTGGAGTATCCGCAGGGCTGGCTCAGCAACTTCGAAGAAGGGGGCGACAACAAACAAGCCGCCTGGCGCACTGACCCCGCCCGCAGCGGCGTAGCCGGAGCGATGGGCGACATCGGTACCCACGCTTTCAACTTGCTGGAGTACGTGACGGGCCTGCAAGTCACTCAGCTTTGCGCCGACATCAACACTGTAGTGGCCGGTCGCCAGCTCGACGATGATGGAGCCGTGCTGCTCAAGCTTTCCAATGGGGCCAGCGCCGTGCTAGTAGCTTCGCAGATTGCCGCGGGCGAAGAAAACAACGTCCGCATTCGGGTGTACGGCGAGCTGGGTGGCCTCGAATGGCAGCAAGCTGACGCCAACACATTGCAAGTGAAGTGGCTCGACAAGCCAACTGAGATTCGGCGGACGGGCACTGGCTACGTTAGCTCCTTTGCGCAGCACAACACGCGCACCCCGGCTGGCCACCCCGAAGGCTACTTGGAAGCATTTGCCAATCTCTACCGCAATTTCGGGTTGACCTTGCAGGCCGAGCTAACCAACCAAACAGCTTCACCCGAAGCCTTAGATTACCCGAGCATAGCCGAAGGCGTGCGGGGCATGGCCTTTATAGAAAATGTAATTGCCTCCGGCAAATCCGATAAAAAGTGGACAGATTTCCTTGTCTAAGCTGCCTATGACTACGATTCAGGGACCCGCCATTTTCTTGGCTCAATTTATCGGCGACCAGCCACCCTTCAACAGCTTGGAAACCATTTGCGCTTGGGCGGCCAGCTTGGGCTACAAAGGAGTGCAAGTGCCCACCACCGACGCACGCTTCATCGACTTGCAAAAGGCTGCCGAAAGCAAAACCTACGCCGACGAAATCAATGGCATCGTACAGGCGGCGGGGCTGCAAATCACCGAACTTTCCACGCATTTGCAGGGCCAGCTAGTGGCCGTAAATCCCGCTTACGACCAGCTATTTGATGGTTTTGCGCCGGAAGCATACCGCAACAACCCGCAGGCCCGGCAAGAATGGGCAGTGCAACAGCTCCGTTATGCGGCCAAGGCCTCGCAAAATCTAGGGCTCAATGCCCATGCCACATTTAGTGGTGCCTTGCTCTGGCCGATGGTGTATCCTTGGCCCCAACGCCCCGCTGGTTTGGTGGATACAGGTTTCACTGAGTTAGCGCGCCGCTGGACACCCATTCTCAACACGTTCGATGAGTGCGGCGTGGATTTATGCTACGAGGTACACGCCGGCGAGGACCTGCACGACGGCACAACGTACGAGATGTTCCTCGACAAAGTCAATCAGCACCCACGGGCCTGTCTGCTGTACGACCCTTCGCACTTCGTGTTGCAGTGCTTGGACTATTTGGAGTATATCGACTTCTACCACGAGCGCATCAAGATGTTTCACGTCAAAGATGCCGAGTTCAATCCTAACGGCCGGCAGGGCGTGTACGGGGGCTACCAAAACTGGATAGATCGGGCCGGCCGCTTCCGCTCGCTCGGTGACGGACAGGTTGATTTCAAAGCCATCTTTAGCAAGCTTGCCGCTTACGACTTTCCCGGCTGGGCCGTATTGGAATGGGAATGCGCGCTTAAGCACCCCGAGGACGGAGCGCGCGAAGGCGCCCCATTCATTGAAAACCACATCATCCGGGTCACCGACAAAGCCTTTGATGACTTTGCCAGCACTGGCACCAACGCTGACTTCAACAAAACCCTGTTAGGGCTATAACCCCATCCCCTATGAAAAAATCCATCCTGTTCCTTGCTGTAGGTGCCGTACTCGCCGCTTGCGGATCGGAACCCAAAAGCAACAGCGCCAACGAACCAACTATGCAAGCGGCTTCGTCTGATGAGTTGAATAGCGACAGTTCTTCGGCTTCCAACCTTTCGGCTGTAGCGCACCAACCGCAAATTGATACCAACGTCACCAAGATTGGCACCGAGCATTCCGGTGGCTTGGTGGCTAAGGGTGCCAAGCTTATTACTTCTTCTGACTGCACGAGTTGCCACAAGGAGCGCGAAAAGTTAGTAGGGCCTGCTTACACGGCCGTTGCCGAGAAATACCCTTCCAATGATGCCAACATTACGATGCTGGCCAACAAAATCATCCAGGGCGGCAAAGGCAATTGGGGTGAGATTCCGATGACCCCGCATCCAGATTTGGCAGTAGCCGATGCCAAGGAAATGGCCAAGTACATTTTGAGCTTGAAGTAGCCCGTGAAGTACGGACTTACCGTCCGTTCCGCACTCCGAAAAACCCACATAAGCAAACTCGCCATGGCCCCGCTCCCCAACCGCCGTACGGTGCTCAAGAATATCCTGGCCAGCACGGCCGTAGCCGGAACCACAGGTGCATTAAGCGCATTCATGCCCGAAACACAACCAGCAGAAGCCCCCGATCTGAAAAACAATATCAATCATTCGGTGTGCCGCTGGTGCTTCAATGATATGCCTCTCGACCAGCTCTGCGCAGCAGCTAAAGGAATGGGCATCAAGGGTATCGACTTGGTGGGGCCCAAAGACTGGCCAACCTTGAAAAAGTATGGTTTGGATTCGCCTATGTGTAATGGCGCGGAGATAAACCTAACCGATGGCTTCAACGACCCGCAGTACCATGCCGCGCTGCTGAAAAACTACTCGGAGATGATTCCGGTGGTAGCCAAAGCGGGCTATAAAAACCTGATCTGCTTTAGCGGCAACCGCCGGGGCATGGACGACGAAACCGGTTTGGCCAACAGCGTGAAAGGTCTCAAGCCCCTGGTAGAACTGGCGGCCAAACACAAAGTTGTTCTTGTAATGGAATTGCTTAACAGCAAGATCAATCACAAAGACTACCAGTGCGACCGAACCTCCTGGGGGGTAGCCCTCGCTAAAAAGCTGGGCTCGGAAAACTTCAAGCTGCTCTACGACATCTACCACATGCAGATCGACGAGGGCGACGTAATCCGCAACATCACCGACAACCACGCCTACATTGCCCATTACCATACGGCGGGCGTACCTGGCCGCAACGAAATCGATGAAACGCAGGAGCTCTATTACCCGGCCATCATGCGGGCCATCAAAGCCACCGGGTTCCAAGGCTACGTAGCACAAGAATTCATTCCCAAGCAAGCCGACAAGCTAGCTTCGCTGCGGAAGGCTGTTCAATTGTGTGACGTTTAGTTTTATCACCAACTGCTTGTCCCTGATTGCACTTTCAACTCCTTAGCTATGATGCAAAGAAGAACTTTCCTTAAGCAAGCGGGCTTGCTATCGGCTTTTTCCTTGGTCGCGCCCAGCCACCTGATGGCTGCCCCGTCGCCCCTAAAAATCGGCCTGCAACTGTACACGCTGCGCGATTATATTGGCAAGGACGTGAAAGGAGTATTAGCTAGAGTAGCCAAGGCAGGCTACCAGGAGGTGGAAACCTATGGCTATAGCAAGGAAAAAGGGTTTTGGGGCCTGAGCGCAACTGAATTCAAGGCAGCTCTAACTGCCAATGGGTTAACTTCTTCTAGCGGCCATTACGAAATGAATGGCTTCGTGCGAGACGGCAACCCCGAAGCGCTGAAATCTTACATTGAAGCGGCCAAGATTTGCGGGCAGAAGTACATCGTGGTTCCGCACCTCGATGAGAAGCTACGCGCATCCGCTGCCGACTTCAAGGCTGTTGCCGAAAAGGTCAACAAAGCGGGGCAGTTGTGCAAGGCAGCGGGGTTACGGGTAGCCTATCACAACCATGACTTTGAATACAAAGCAATAGGTGGAGTTACCTTGTTCGACGTGCTGCTAAAGGAAACTGATCCGGCCCTAGTGGACTTTGAGTTGGATTTGTATTGGGTGGTGTGCGCCGGTCTCGACCCCGTTAAGCTGATGGCCGCCCATCCCAAGCGCTTTGCCATGTGGCACGTTAAGGATATGGATAAAGCCCAGCCAGAGCGCAACACGGAAGTAGGCGCAGGTACCATTGACTTCAAGAAGATATTCCAGAATGCTACTTCAGCTGGGCTACAGCATATTTTTATGGAGCAGGAATACTTTGCAATGGATGCTTACCAAAGCATTAGTCAAAGTGCGGCATACATCAAAAAGAACCTGCTGTCTTAGATAAGTTAGCAACTAGTACCTCAACAGTAAACTGCAACTTCAATATCCAATCTGTGCCCAGCTTGCAGCAAGATTGCTTAGTTATGTCCCAGTGCCTAGCATAAATCTGCCATAGCCAATGCCTTGGTTTTAGAACTGCTTAGACCAGTTCTGTCGAGCAATTCGTCGAAAATTCCACCCGCCCTAACCACTTTTCACATGAGAGTACACTTCTTGGTTGCCGCCACGTTGTTAACAAGTAGCCTCGGAACCGTGAAGGCCCAGCAAGCCGGCAAGCCGGAAGACACCGAAGTGTGGGAACCAGTCCCCAAAGTGGTAACCCCCGGCCCTAATAACAGTGCCGCCCCTTCCGATGCACTAGTGCTCTTTGATGGCAAAAACCTCGACCAATGGGTGTCAGCCGATGACCGAACTGCACCAGCTAAGTGGACGGTAGCCAGTGGAGTGCTGACAGTTAATAAGGCAGTAGGCAATATCGAAACCAAACGCACTTTCACCAATTATCAACTCCATATCGAGTGGCGCGTACCAGCCAACATTAGTGGCACTGCGCAAGCCCGAGGCAATAGCGGTTTGTTCTTAGCCTCACTAGGTAAAGGGGATCTTGGGTACGAACTTCAGATACTAGATTCCTATAACAACAAAACCTACGTCAACGGTATGGCAGGGAGCATCTACAAACAGATTATCCCACTGGCTAACCCCACGCGTAAGCCTGGCGAATGGCAAACGTACGATGTGATTTGGACGGCGCCCACCTTTGCCACAGGTGGCGCCGTCCTAACCCCCGCCCGGGTGACAGTTCTTTTCAACGGCGTGTTAGTTGAAAACAACGTGAGTTTGCTCGGCCCCACTGTTTACATTGGCAAGCCCGCTTATCAAAGTCACGGAGCGGCACCTATCAAGCTGCAAGCTCACGGCGACAAAAGCGAGCCATTAAGCTTCCGTAACATCTGGATACGAGAGTTGCCTGTAGCAAACCAATAGTCGCCGCTCACAAAGCGTTACTTACACCAAGTTCTTCTTGATGTAAGTAATGCTTTTAGTAACACTGTCGAAGGGCGACCCAGGTGTGGCATCCTGTTCCACGAAAAAGTATTGCAACCCAGCTTGGGCAGCTTGGGCAAATATCCGCTTGAAGTCGATGCTACCGTTGCCTACCTCTGTAAAGGCTTGTTGAGGTGTTTTGTCCATGTCCTTCACATGCCAAAGCGGGAACCGACCGGGGTGCTGTTTGAATAGAGTCAATGGATCTTGCCCTGCCTTACTCACCCAGTATAAATCAAGCTCCATTTGCACCAACTGCTTGTCAGTATTGCCAAGTAACAGATTGTATGGCAGCTGACCGTCCTGCGACTTAAACTCGAAGTCGTGATTATGATAGCAAAGTTGTAAGCCTGCTTTTTTGCACCTTTCACCCGCCTTATTAAGTTGCTCGGCCACGTACTTATAATGGTCTAAGTTGCCCCGCTCAGCCTCCGATAAGTAAGCACACACCATATACTTAACGCCAGCAGCAGCGGCATCATCTACGGCTTGGTCCCAGCCATGTAGCATCGTTCCTTGTACTGGTGCCCCTTTCATCTGTTCTTCGCCCAGACGGTAGTGGCTACTAGGCATAATCATCCCGTTCTGTTTCAGCAAAGCTGCAAAAGCTTTGGGCGTCATACCGTAGAATTTCTGGGTGCCAGTATACGTTGCGCCTTCCACCGAATTATAGCCAATCTTTGCCAGCTTAGCCAGAGTGCCCGCTGGGTCTTTTTCCATAGCCTCACGAACCGTGTAAAGTTGCAAGCCAACGTAACGTTTGTTGTAAGCAAGTAAAGCCGGCGATACCAGCAAGCCAGTAGAAAGTATCGCAGCAGACGTCAAAAAAGATCTACGAGTGGTCATGATGTGGTGGGTTTTGAGGGGAAGAGTTGGTACTGCACTTTGCGATTAAAGAAGCACAGAAATTTACAGCTAAAATTTGTTCACCAATTTTGTCGGAATGACTACCTTACCAATAGCACGATAGTGTGCTTCTTTTACATTATAAGGGCCAAATATCTGCGAGCTCCATCGGGCTTGGCTAACTGTAATTGTACGGAAGATAAACAAGCCGTACACTAGGTGTCATAAATAAAATCTGATTTATACTAGAAATTTAAACAAATACGTGACGGTTACACGTATAAGGGCTACGCATATAGAAAGTACAAGTACAGCTTATTAATGCTATTAGAAGATGAAACTTATACCGTGTGCTATTTTAAAGCCAAACCAAGTACTGGACTTATTTTTGTTGCTAGTGCTAAATTAAGTTTCAAGCTGATAGCAGTCTTCATTTGGTTAGCTATTCTACTTACTTAGCTCTTTCTGAAAAGAGCATCTCCAAAGTATAAATTTAACCTTGCAGTTTATTAGTCTACCCCTCACTCCCACCTATATGCCTCAGCAACAGCTCACTTTATCGCGCCTCAAACAGATTTTGGCCCATGGGTTCATCTGGTTTCTAAGTCCCCTATTCCTAATTGCTTGCGACAGGAATGAAGTCGATGAACTAAACGAACAAACCCTAAAACATATCAAAGAAGTACGAACAACCGATTCTCTGGCAATCACTAAGTACATAGCTGATAGCAGTTTCACTAATGTGCAGCGCCAACCGTCGGGTCTGTATATAGTAACTAGAAGACCGGGCACAGGTAACTTACCCCAAGCAGGTCAGCAAGTTTCCGTGATTTACAAAGGCACTTTCCTCAACAATCGTGTATTCGATCAATCTGTCCTTGGTGCTGATAGTAAACTTGTACCAATTATGTTCCCATTAGGCAGAGGTCAAGTTATTGCTGGCTGGGATGAAGGTATTGGACTAATGCGTAAGGGGCAGAAAGCTATCCTACTCATTCCTTCCGCTCTAGCCTACGGTACGGCCGGATCTCGCAATACAATCCCCCCAGACACTCCTTTGCGGTTTGACGTAGAGCTAACAGAAATTAATTAGTCTATCTCCACACTTGCTTGTTTTAAGACTCTAACTAACCAGGAAGTTGCTATATCAAGATTGTATCTTGAGCGTCCTCACCTTTCAAGCAACAACAAAATGAGTGGTCCTGGTTTAGCGGTGTTGCCTTGAAGGCAACACCGCTAAACCAGGACCACTCATTTTGTTGTTGTTTAATCTACGTTTTGAATTACAAGTGCTTATCAACCCTTTTTATTAGACAAACAATAGAAATGTATGAGTTGGTAAAGCAAATCAACTAAAGCGGGGGGTCAGCGAAGCTAGCAGGAGTTCGGCGTTGTAGTAGGCAATGTAATGGCTGATTCTGAGCGTGGCTTCGGCCAAGCCGGGGAAGCTGCCTCCGTCGAGCCACTCGGTTTTGAGTCGACTTCAAAACGATTCGACGTGCGCGTTGTCGGAGCAGTTGCCGCGCCGGTTTATGCTCTGTACCGCCCCGTTTTGCGCGCACATAGTTTAAATCGGACTCATGGTACTGACTGCCCAAGGCGACGTCGGGCGTCACCTTGGGCAGTCAGTACCATGAGTCCGGGGGCAGGTTGGCACACGGCCAGAGCGCGGCATAGGACCTCGCTCACGAGGTCTTCGGGTAGGGTCTCACGCAACTCCGTGTCGCCCCGGCAACACCAAAGCCGACGACTTTGCGCGAGCAGCGGTCCAGCCAGGTGGCCAGATATAACCAGCCGCCGCCCTGCTTAGGCAAATAGGTAATGTCGCCCACCCACACCTAGTTAGGGACCGTAGGCGACGGCTGACCCAAGTAGCTGGGCACCGCGTACCGGACTAGGCCGGAATCAGTGGTACGAGGCACAAACGAGCGGGACTGCTAGGCGCGTAAGCCATGGACAGCCAGCATGCGGCGGATGCGTCCCTGGCCTACGCCATGGCCTTCGGCCTGCAGTTTGGCCCGCAATCGGCACGTGCCATAGCGCCACTCGTGCTGGGCAAAGGCTTGTCGCACGGCCCGTTGCCCGATGGGCTCGGAGGCAGGCACTCGGCGCGAGCTGCAGGACGTGGCAGAGCTACCGCACGGGTACCTGCTTCTGCTGCTGAGCAATATGTTGGTAGACGCTCACGCAGGTGGCTGACCGAGTCTGCGCTTAGAGCAGGCAACGAATTAAGAGGTATCAACAGTGAATAGTATCTTGAGTTATGGTCAAGATGCTCACCAATGGACAATGAGTGCGTATTGCGTCGTTGCTACCGGGCCGGGAAGACACGCGCAGGGGCTGGGGCCAGGACAACCGGCGGTTTGTGGAGGCGGTGCTCTAGTGAATATCGGCCGAGAACTGCCATTCTAATGGGGACTTTGTGTGCAAGCTGTCAAAATCGTGTTCTCCTGTTACCAGCATCACCCGTTCCTCTAGCTGGAGCACTTCAGCCAACACCGTATTTTGCCAGGCAAGTAGTGTTTCCCACTCGTCAGCACTACTAGGATAACGCTTCGAGCCTGGTAAGCTATGAGTACGTAACCAGCGCGTCGGATACTCGTCACGTAGCGGATAGGAAAGCGGAATGGTGCCGGGGTAAGTACGTTGCCAAAAGGTATTAAATTGCTCCGCTGTCATGTATGCAAGCTAAGGTCTGATAAGTCGTTTTTATGTCTACTAGTCTTGCCTATGAGCCCCTTTGACACAGCCAAAGAAACAGGGCTCTGCATCCTGGAAGATGATCACACGGAATTCTGGTTCCTCGGGGCCGAAATCCACAAGCGCTATGCGTATGCCTCCTTGCCAGAACTACAAGCTAACCAAGTAAATCGTCTAGGAACTCCTGGGCGAGCATTTGATTCAATTACTTGATCCTGCTACGGAGTTAGCCTTGCCCGACAGTGTCGAAAGCGTAAGCGAGCAGATAGAAGCGTTATTTACCTGCTTGAACCAACTGCCTACCATTGGTTGTGGCCTTTGGCTAAGAATTTCACCAAGCAGGAGTTGCAGCCTACATAAGGTCTGCTAGCCTTGCTTGTTGTTACCTCGGAATGCTAGGGTCGTACCAGACAGCACTGTAACCTTGTTCTGGTAGAAGTAGAAGCGCCCGTCCGGCGCTAAGCCCAAATAGCGGCGCATCCGTGGCTCCCACTCCTTCACATGGGCGAGAGGCACGGGTTGGAAGAAGTCTTCTGCTGCCGAGTACTCGCCTGCCCAGATGCTCCATCCGCACGGGTCACCTTCAGGTGCGTACCGAACCCCATGTACGGGTCGAATCCCTTCTTTAAGGCTAGCAGAAAGTCCTACTTTTGACTCTTCACTACCTCGGAGGCAAGCGTAATGTGGCGAGCAACGTTGGCTGGAATAGTGTTGTACATAGCGCGTGAATCGGCCACCTACACGATGCTATTGCCGTAAGGCCACAAAGGTATTTGCTTCTTCAGGAAGCTGCTTGGCAT
This sequence comes from uncultured Hymenobacter sp., assembly GCF_964242765.1. Lineage (NCBI taxonomy): Bacteria > Pseudomonadati > Bacteroidota > Cytophagia > Cytophagales > Hymenobacteraceae > Hymenobacter > uncultured Hymenobacter sp. The sequence continues at coordinate 48,766 of NZ_CAXTBM010000011.1, read as the reverse complement.
ACCAATGCGCAAGAAGATGCAAGGGCTGAGTGAATCTAAATAAGTAAGTACTATGTATGCTTGAGGTGGTCTAGAGATGATGGACAGAAGTAAAAAGACCATCGGCGTCCGGTTGAATTGGTCATGTTCAGACAACGGCGCCTAGATGGCGTCCAGCCCCGGCAAGTTGAGCAGACTAGCGGCACGCCGCGCCACGGCTTGGACACTGGCGACATCCGGACCGGTGATGGTCAGGTGGCCCATCTTGCGGCCTGCGCGCGCGTCCACCTTTCCGTAGAGGTGCAAGTGCGTGCCCGGTAGGCTCAGCACGGAGTGCCAATCCGGCTCCTGCAGTTGACCGTTGGCGTTGAACCACACCTCGCCCAGCAGGTTGAGCATGATAGCCGGGGAATGCTGGCGCGGCTGCGGCAAGGGCAAACCCGCCATGGCATAAACTTGCAGGTCAAACTGCGACGCGTCACAGGCGTCTAGGGTGTAGTGGCCGCTATTGTGCGGGCGCGGAGCCATTTCGTTGACCACCAGACCGCCGTGCTCGCTGCCGTCTTCCACCACAAAAAACTCGACGCACAGCACTCCGACATAGCCGAGATGATGCGCGATGGAGACGGCCGCGTCGCAGGCCCTAGTTGCCAGGGCAGGCGGCATATTTCCTTCGTACGCGTGGGTCACGGCCAAAATGCCATCGACGTGCACGTTACGCTGCGGGGCGAAGCTGACGACCTGGCCGTCCCAGCCGCGGGCTACCAGCACCGAACACTCGGCGGTTAGTGGCAACATCTTTTCCAGCACGCAGGCGACGACGCCTAGCTCCGCCCAAGCGGCGGCCAGTTCAGCGGCGGTCTTAACGCGGACCTGGCCCTTGCCATCGTAGCCCATGCGCGCGGTTTTCAGGATGCCAGGCAGCAAATCTGCTCGGTCGTTTTGAACGGCCTGCAGCTGGGCTGGCGTTTCAATTACCGCATAGGGCGCGCAACTCACCCCCGACACGTCAGCGCAGGCCGCGAAGTGGGCTTTTTCCTCGATGCGGTTTTGGGCAATGCCCACCACGGCCGCACTCGGCGCCACTGACCGGGTCAGCGCCAGCGTTTGCAGGGCTTGGGCCGGCACGTTTTCAAACTCGGTGGTGATGGCCTGGCACAGGGAGGCCAATTGCACTAGTCCGGCCGGGTCGTCGTAGCCGGTCTGAATATGGTGGTGACTCACCTGCCCGGCGGGGCTTTGCGCGTCGGGCTCCAGGACGGCGGTGAAGTATCCCAGGCGTTGGGCGGCATGCACAAACATACGGCCCAACTGGCCGCCCCCCAGCACCCCCAGGGTGGCCCGCTGGCCCGCGGCGTCTATACTACCTGGATAAACCGGGGTCATGGCTGCAACGTGACTATCGGCGTTCATACGGGCAGCGTCATGGCGCGAGCGGCTTCGGTTTGTTCGGCGCGAAAGGCCAGCAGCTTGGTCGCCAAGTCCGGGTCATGCAGGGCCAACAGGCTGACCGCGAACAAGGCCGCATTGGCCGCCCCGGCATTGCCAATCGCAAATGTGGCCACGGGTATCCCTTTGGGCATTTGCACGATGCTGTGCAGTGAGTCCACCCCCTGCAAATGGCGACTGGCCACCGGCACCCCTAGCACGGGCAGCGTGGTTTTGGCGGCCATCATGCCCGGCAGGTGGGCAGCCCCACCCGCGCCGGCGATGATGGCTTGCAAGCCGCGCGGACCGGCCTGTTCGGCGTAGGCAAACAAGTCGTCGGGCATGCGATGGGCTGACACCACGCGCGCTTCGTAGGCTACGCCAAATTGCGTGAGAATTTGCACGGCATGATGCATAGTGTCCCAGTCGCTGCTGGAGCCCATGACAACACCGACCAGTGGCTTGCCCGGGACGGTGCTGGGGGTGTCGGATGGGAGAAGGGTACTCATGGTGGGTCTTGTAAAGGGGACTTGGCTTCCCTGAATGGTCAATAAAAACGCGGGTTCGGGCGTGGTCACGGGCCCGAACCCGCCTTCGGACAGCTGGCGGCTTGGGCTGCGTGTTGCCCCGCTGGTGAAAAAAGGAAAAGGGTATCCGGTTGAAAACCCTTTTCCGCGGCCACAAATCTACTACTGCGACACAAGCAGTATCGCTAAATTCGGGGCCAATCCTGAAAAAGACCGGTCTTAGCGCAACGAACGGCTAGCGTTCCAGCAGGATTTCCGTACCCAAAATCACCAGGTCCACCCGGCCTTTCAACGTCTGGTCGATGAAGGGCGTGTTTTGGGATTTGGATTTCATGAATTCCCGCGTGAAGGTTGTTTCCGCTTCGGTATCGAACAAGACACACTCGGCTTGTTGGCCGACTTCGATAGCAGGTACCGGCAAACCCATCAGGCGGCGGGGCTCCGCCGAATAGCGCTTCACCACCAAGTCCCACCCGAATTTTCCGGGCTCGACAAAGTGGTGATAGAGTGACACTAGAGCCGTATCCAAGCCGGTGATGCCGTTGGGCGCGCTGATGAAATCCTGGGCTTTTTCAAACGGTGTGTGCGGCGCGTGGTCTGTGGCAATGAGGTCGAATACGCCTTCAATAAGTCCCTCGAGCAGGGCGTCACAATCCGCCTGCGTCCGCAGCGGCGGATTCATCTTGTAGTTCGTGTCATAGTCACCGATGTGCTCGTCGGTGAACATCAGGTGATGCGGTGCCACTTCCGCCGTGACCTTCACATCGCCGCGGGATTTCCACCAGCGGATGGTTTCCATGCCGAGCTTGCTGGACACGTGTTGGATGTGCACGTGTGCGCCCGCCGCCCGGGCCAAGCGGATGTCACGGTCGATGATAATTTCCTCCGCGCACGCTGGCGAGCCCTTGATACCTAGCCGATAACTCATCACCCCTTCGTTCAGGGCGCGCGGCCCGGCCAGTTCCGGTACCTCGCAATGACTGGCGAAAAACATCCCAAACTCGGTGGCGTACTGCATCGCCCGCAGCAGCACCGCCGGGTCGCTGGTGGTATCCCCATCGTCGGTGAGCATTTTCACCCCGAGTATGCGCATGCCTTCGATTTCTGCTAGTTCCTTGCCCTGGCGGTCTTTGGTGACGCAGCCAGAGGTGTAAACCGGAATGCGCGCCTTGCGTCTAGCATTGTCCAGCACGGTGGCCACCGATGTCGCCGAGTCGAGGGCCGGGCGGGTGTTCGGCATCATAACCACGCCGGTAATGCCGCCATTGATGGCCGCTTCGCTCCCCGTAGTGATAGTTTCTTTATTCTCAAATCCGGGGGCGCGGAAATGAACGTGGGCATCAAACATGGCCGGCATCAGAATTCGACCACGCGCGTCGATGACGCGGGCCCCCTCGAGAATGGCTAGACTGCTGCCGACGTCCTGAATTATTCCTTCGACAATCAGAACATCGCTCTCGAGCAGCACAGGTGAATTTTCGGAGGCGATGCGGGCGTTTTGAAGGAGAAGCATGGATGGATGAGTGCTGTAAACCGGCAAGGGGTTGGGGATATTCTGGCTGTTGAAGAAGAAAATACACGGGCGGAATTAGCCGCCGCGTCTGGCGTTTAGGGCATAACCACCTTCGAGCTGGCTCGCTGCTGTGCGACATACGATTCCTGCCGCGGGAACTCCCCGCCCGGCGTGAGCCAGTCGAGTACGGCCATGCGAACGGAAATCCCGTTTTCGACCTGGTTGGTGATCAGGCTGCGCTCGTAGTCCATGACGGCGTCGCACAGTTCAACCCCCCGGTTCACGGGGCCGGGGTGCATAACGTAGAGGCCACGGTCACGGATTTCCGCCAGCCGGGCGTTGGTGATGCCGTAGACCCGGTGGTATTCCCGCACGTTGGGGAAATACTGCACGTCCTGGCGCTCCATCTGCACGCGCAGCAAGTACACGACATCGGGTGCCCAGGCCATGGCCGTTTCATAGTCGGTGAAGCGAGGGATGGTTGCAGGGCCGTACTTGGGCACCAGTGAGCCCGGGCCCAGATAAGCGACTTCGACGCCCAGCTTCTGCAGCAGAGTGCTGGTGGAGCGCGCGACGCGAGAGTGGAGGATATCGCCGATGATAAGGACTTTTTTGCCCCTAGGGTCGGGGAATTTTTCCTTGATGGTGAAGGCGTCCAGCAGTGCCTGGGTGGGGTGCTCGTGCGCCCCGTCGCCGGCATTGATGACCGACGCCGTGGTTTGGCGGGCAATCATGCCGGGCAAGCCAGAGTGACTATGGCGGACGACGATGTAGTCGGTGCGCATGGCCTGGAGCGTCTCGATTGTCTCGCGCACCGACTCGCCTTTGGTGATGGAGGAATGCTCGACGTTGAAGTTCGTCACCTCCGCTGAGAGGCGCTTGGCGGCCACCTCGAAGGAGGAGTGCGTCCGGGTGCTGGCCTCATAAAACAACATGAGCACGGACTTGCCCTCGAGGGCGGGGATTTTTTTCACCGAGCGGGTGAACAGTTTTTTAAAGGACGTGGATTGATCGAGCAGGAACTCGATTTCCTCACGGTGAAGGGATGCGATGTCGAGCAGGTCTTTACGTGCCATACCAAATAGTTGAGGAAAATGAGGTTATCTAACTAAAAAGGGCAATGTGAAGTCTTATCTGTCACTACCCATGACGCAGAAACGGGCTACCGGTGTGGGTTGAAGCAATGGCGTCAGCCGCCACGGTTGGGGAAGGGAGTGTTGGCGTCCGTGGGAGATATGAATTGACTGCGGGGCAGCGGCCGACGAACTCAACGGACATAAAAAAACCGTTTCGGAATCCGAAACGGTGGCGGGGCAACACTCAGAAAAAACAACGGAAATACCAGACGCGAAATCGGGAGAACCGATGGTGGCGAAGACCTTCCGGTCCACCCGCGGTTCCCTGCCGAGCAGGTCCCCGCGCTTCATCAACAGGTTTTTTGGTTGAAGCATGCTGCAAAATTACGGCATTGTTAAGCCCGGCAATCCATCGGCAAGATTAATTTTTTTCGCACCGCTTTTCTTGAATTTCATTTTCAACCTATCAGGCTAAACCACGCACTTTTTGTTGTTCTTTTCACCATCAAAAAAAATTATGGCTTGCGTACCCAATTGCTTTGCAAGCACAATCCATCTTAATTTTAGCTCTTTATTCCACAGCCTCAGCTAGCGGGCTGCCACTCTCCGGCGGCAAGCAGCCGATGAAGTACTCGATATTGCTGTGGAATTGGCAACGGGCCAGCCCTTTCCAGTTTTCACCGCTCGCTACCTCACCCGGCCGCTGCCCCTGCGGGCTGCCGGGTGAAATTTCAGGGAAGTTGATTTCCTCGGTACGTGCGGCCTTACCAAGGCCCGGCCGTGCCGCTCACTGATTACGCTCTCGTTTCAGTGGCATCAAAGATTGAATTTGGCAAGGAAATCAACTGCTCCCATTGCACTACTACCCCCGCGCCAACGCCTTGTTAATCCGGCTCACTAGCGCCGGGCCTTCGTAAATAAAGCCCGTGTAAAGCTGCACCAGCGACGCGCCCGCGGCTAGTTTTTCCTGCGCATCGGCCGCCGAGTGAATGCCGCCGGCGCCGATGATAGGCAGCTCGCCCTGGCTGCGCTGGTGCAAGTAGCGAATTACCTCGGTGGCCCGCGCCCGGAGCGGCCGCCCGCTCAGGCCGCCTGCTCCCAACGCCGCCACCTGCCGGGCATCCGTGGCCAAGCCCTCCCGGCTGATGGTGGTGTTGGTTGAAACCAGCCCGCTAAGCTTGGTTTCGCTGGCGATGTCGAGAATGTCATTTAGTTGCGAATCGGTCAGGTCCGGGGCTATTTTCAGCAGCAGGGGGCGCGGCTGGGCACGGCTCAGGTTGCGTTCCTGTACGCGTTGCAACAACTCTATCAGAGGTTTTTTCTCTTGCAGTTGGCGTAAGTTGGGCGTATTGGGCGAGCTGACGTTCACCACAAAGTAGTCGACTACCTCAGCCAGTGCCTCAAAACAGGCCACGTAGTCCTCGGCGGCTTGCTCGTTGGGCGTGTCCTTGTTCTTGCCAATGTTGCCGCCGATGAGAAGCTGCCGGTTTTGGCGCCGCGCCAGCCGCGCGGCCACGGCCGCCGCGCCGTCGTTGTTGAAGCCCATGCGGTTCACCAGGGCCTCGTCCTGCGGCAGGCGGAACAGGCGCGGCTGCGGGTTGCCGGACTGCGGCCGGGGCGTTACCGTGCCAATCTCCACAAACCCAAAGCCCAGCGTTGCTAGCTCATCGGTCAGGGCCGCGTTCTTGTCGAACCCCGCCGCCAAACCCACCGGGTTAGGGAATTTGAGTCCAAATACCTCCCGGGCCAAGCTCGGGTGCTGAAAGTCGTACAGGCCCCGGAGCATGGCCTTGGCCCCCGGTACGCGGGCAGCCCGCCGCAGGTTATCGAAAACCAGGTGATGGGCGCGCTCGGCGTCGAGGTTAAACAGTGCAGGTTTTACGAGTGCCTTATACATGTGCGATTGTTAGCTGGCCCAACCCTCAAGGTCAAGCTTTCGGTATTGACTGGGTTCGGCCAGGTGTTGAATCTTAATTTCCTCGGTGCCGGCCAGGTCGGCGATGGTGCGGGCCCTTTCAGAATCCGGTCGCAAGCCCAGGCCGAGAGACCCAGGCACTTCATGGCGTTGGTAGTCTCCAGCGCCTTCTGCTTGCTCAGCGGCGGCAAGATGCTGGGCAAGCGTTTGGCCAGCATCTTACCCGCGCCGGGTGGGCCTATCCTAATTAAAGTGGGCCTTCCGCCTGAAAACCGGCCCTTGCGCACCCTTCTGGCCGGTTTTTCAACAGCTAGGATATCGTCGGGGAACCGAAACCTGTAAGGCAACTCTTTTTGCATGTTCGGCAACTATGCTTAGCATGTGCAAGGTACAGCCATCTGACGGTGTTGAACCCTATTTGCACGAGCTAATGAAACAGTGGCTTTAAGTTAACTTGTGACTGTTGCTGAACTCTTGAAGACGCATTTGCCTTACCTCAAGTGCTCTGTAAAGCGTAAGGCGCCCTCTTTTGGACGTGCACGCCTCCATCAGCTCGTTTAAGACTTGCTTGTAGTGCCTTGTAACAGCCCCGGTGGTTATGGCAACCAGTAGGTGGACGTTGCCGCCCGAAGACGACAGGAAAATATGCAGGACTTAAGGTAATTTTCCTTCTCGCTGCCCTAAAAAGACCATTATGAACTATCTGGCCTTCTTATAGCAGCAAAGGGATACACTGTAAGCTGTCCCAAGCAGGCCCAAAAAGCTGTAGTGGCTGTTGCAGAACTCTCTGCTTACCCAGGACGCCTAACCGGCAAGAGGATGCGCTCAGTTACTCAGCTCAGAGTTGCAGCGGGCGACCGTAAGGCGTCAGCGTCGTCTGTGGTAGCGCCATGGCCAGACCTAGCCGCTGGTTGGGTCGGTGGTGGAATGCGCCACGAGAGGGGTGTGCGGTACTTGCCCCGGAAGTGGTGCTGCACAAATCGGCCAACGAAGGCAGAAGTGTAAAGGCCAAAAAATGAAACAACTGGGCACCAGCCTACACCCCATTCTAGCTGAAACAGTTTAGGCATTCCGTTAAAATTGGCTGTCTGATAAGTAAACGCTCTGTTTAATAGAACGCTCTGGGTGAGGTAATCTAGCTTTCGGACAGATCAAGTAAGAGGGGAAACCGCCGCTTACTTTCGTAGTAAGTACCATAAGAAGCTTGTGACAATTTAACGTGTTGCTGACAGGGACTTAACGAAGAACCGGTGCGAACTAGACAAGTTGTCAACGGTGAGCGAATCTTGTTCGCTGCCCGGTTGTGTAAATTTGTAGCTGAACGTATTCGGTCCCGCATGCGTGGGCGAGAAAGAAAAGTAAAAGTGTCCGTCTGAGCTTTGAGCAACGACCACCAGCGTGTCGAGCATCGGATACCGATCCACGGCTTGGCGATCTTACCCTACCGTTCCGACGAGCAACGTGGCCTTGCGCGGAAGCGGATCGAGCCGCTGTACCGTTCGCCCCAGATAATCGTATCCGGTACGTCGAGCAAAGGCATCAGCGTCGGCGGGTAGGGTCTGCCTACGTTGTCGAAGGCACTGATACCAATCAGCTTGCTCTGCGCATCATAGTACTGCTTTTCTTGGGCGTGGCCGAGCGAATCATAGAGGACGGTGCCTCTCAGCTGTCCATTTTGGTAGTAGGATGCTTCTTGCAGCATCCGATTGCGGTAATAGCGCCGGCTCGGGCCGTTCAACTTGTCCCGCACCAGGGTCATGCTCGCTTCCAATCGGCCCGTCGAATCAAAGAACTGGTTGGGGCCCGTGCGCTGTCCGTTGACCCAGCAGGTGGTTTCCTGCAGGCGACCGTTGGGATAGTACAAGCGCGCGATGCCAACGCGCTTGTCGTGGAACCAAGATGTAGTGCTTTTCACCCTACCAGTAGGATAGTACCAGGTGGTGAGCCCGTGCAGTTGGCCGCTTTTTATCGTTGCGGCGACCTGTAGCATGCCATCCGGGTAAAACTGCTGCTCAAGATGTTCGTGCTGATCGGACTGGCAACTTGCCCCACCCCAAGAGAGCGGAAGTAGCAGCAACAAGTTGCGCCATTGCCGAATCCTGCTTTTCATACAGCTAACAGGTAAAGTTTATTCTTTTTAGCAACCGGAACAAACATACTGGTTGAGATGCAAGAGGACGCTGTCTTAGTAAATAAGAATAATAATTAAGACAGGATAGCACCACTACAAGGCAAATAGTATGCTGGGGGAAGTTTATATTATAAAAACAACATATCGGACACTTCTTCACCCGCTTAGATTTTCCGCCGATGAGTGCGGCTTTATCTTATATGGCTACTGGCGTGGCTGCTGGTTGGGGAGCGAGATATGTCATGCTTACCCCGGCATACCGACTAGCCTCCTCTTAGCGGCAGATGATGCATACCTTCCCCAGGTTCGTTCAGCAAGGGCGTCCTTGTAGAGGATGGTTTTCTGCCAGCCAGCATGGCCAGCGTCTGGATACCGGGGACGGCTTGTAATTTCACGCGCCCTATACGCTTTGTCGTCAGAAGGGAGGCGAGGGGTCGCCTCTCAAGAGTACATAACATGAACAAAGTATCCCGTTCCCTTCTCCTGGTGCTCGTTGCGGCCTTCCTTGTTGTCGGGGCGCTCAACAAACTCGGCCAGTGGTATATACACAGCCAAAATCCTGCTTTTCTACTCGAAGCGGTGGATCAGGCGAAGCGTGCGGAACTGGTGCTTAGCAGAACAGGACCGATCTATGCCGAGGAATACAGCTTTAACAGACATGATCTGTCCAAGGATTCTCTGCCGTTTTATATCAGGCTACAAGGCGAAAAAGCCGCAGTTCTCATCAAGGGGTGGGCTACACCGCACCGGAAAGCGGAGTGGAAGATAGTTAAGTCTGATACCTCGTTCACTCCTAACTAAGGAGGCCTGCGTTCGCCCTCTTATGAATGTTGCTTTTAGCCAATACGGTGTAGAAGGACGGCAGCCGCTAGAACCCAGTCATTACATCGCTACTTACAACGCCGAACGGCGGCATTCTGCCTTGGGCTATGTAGCCCCTAGCCACTTCGAACGCAACTTCAAACTACGTCCCAATTGTGGCCGGCTTGGCTAGACCACCTCAGTTTTGCCTTATTTGTTTAACAACACCCATTGCAGGACAAGACACCGGCTTGGAACCCGCTGCAAGCAACAGCCTATTGCCAGCCGCCGCCCACGGCCCGGTACAGCTCGACGGTCGAGTTTAGCTGGGCGTTTTTGAGGGCGGCCAACTCTAGCTCGCTTTGCAGCCCGTTGCTTTGGGCGGTGATGACTTCCAGGTAGTTGGCCAGCCCATTGGCGAAGAGCAACTGGGCGTTGCGCGTGGCTTGGCGCAAGGTGCTGGCCCGCTCGGCCGCGAGTTGCTGCTGCTGGCTGAGCTTGTCGAGCCGGACCAGCGCATCGAATACTTCCTCGACGGCCACCAGCACCGACTGCCGGAACTGAAGAACCGTTTGCTCCCGTCCCACGCGGGCCAATTCGTACTGCGTGCGCAGGGCCCGCCGCTGAAATACCGGCTGGGTGAGCCCGCCCGCCACGGCCCCAAACAGGGAAGCTGGGATGTTAAACCAGTTGCTGGCTTTGAACGCATTCAGGCCACCCTGGGCCGTGATGGTGAGCGAGGGATACAGGCCGGCTTTGGCAATGCCCACGGCGGCGTTGGCCCGCGCCAGGGCCAGCTCGGCGTACTGTACGTCGGGCCGGCGGCTGAGGAGCGCGGCCGGCACTCCGGCTGGCAACGTGCTGGGCACGGCTTCCGCAGCAAGCCGGGCGTCGCGGCCCACGCGGGCGGGCAGCCGGCCGCTGAGCACACTGAGGGCGTTTTCCTGCACGGCAATTTCCTGCTCGAACTGCGGCACCAGGCGGGCCGCCGTCAGCCGCTGGGCCTGGGCCTGCTGCACGGCCACGGACGTCACTTGCCCGGCCTGAAATTGCAGCTCGATGATGCGCAAGGTGCTGTCGTTGAGCTGGATGTTGCGGCGGGCAATAACTAGCTGCGCATCCTGCAACAGCAGGTTGTAGTAGCCCTGAGCTACGTTGCTAATAAGCTGGGTCTGCACGGCTTTGCGGGCTTCTTCGGTTTGCAGGTACTCGGCCAGGGCCTGCGCCTTTCGGCTCCGAATCCGGCCCCAGATGTCGGCCTCCCACGACAAGGCGGCCCCCAAGTTGTAGTCTTCGACGTGCCGCTGGCCTAGAAACTGGCTTAGGGTGAGGCCGTTGAGGCTGTTGTCGGACGGCCGGGTGTAGGTGCCCGTGGCTTGCAGGTTTACGGCCGGCAGGTTGCCCAGCCGGGCCTGGCGTAAGGTGAGTTGCGCGGCTTCGATATTTTTCACGGCCACCAGCAAGTCGTTATTGTGGGCCAGGGCGTCGCCAATCAGCGTTTTCAGCTGCGGGTCGGCGAAGAAGCTTTGCCAGGGCAGGCGGGCCACGGACGTGGTATCGGCCCCGGCCGCCGCGTTGCGGTAGCTGGCGGGCAGGCCCAGGTCGGGCGCGGCCATATCCTGCGATACTTTGCAGGCGCCCAAAAAGTGGAGCGCGAGCAGCAGGCCGAACGTAGTTCGGCGGTTAATCAACTGTTTCATAAGAATGCCCAGGTTAGGCCAGGCTTAATTGTTCTTTGGCCGCCACGGGCGCGGTCGGTTTCCCACTGATTTTTTCTTGTAAGGCCTGAAACACCACGAACAAAACCGGGATAATAAATAAGCCCAGCACTACCCCGGACAACATCCCACCGGCGGCGCTGATGCTGATGGAATGGTTGCCAATGGCCGATGGCCCCGTGGCGCGCATCATGGGCGTGATGCCCACAATGAAGGCCAGCGACGTCATAATGATGGGCCGCAGCCGCAGGCGCGCCGCTTCCAGGGCGGCTTCGACCAAGGACAGGCCGGCCTCGCGCCGCTGCACGGCAAACTCCACGATGAGGATGGCGTTTTTGGCCAGCAGACCGATGAGCATGATGAGCGCCACCTGCACGTAAATATTGTCCTCAATTCCGGCCAGGCCGATGGCGGCGAAGACCCCAAATATGCCCGTGGGAATGGAGAGAATCACCGCAAACGGCAGGATGTAGCTCTCGTACTGCGCGGCGAGCAGGAAGTACACGAACACCAGACACAAGCTGAACACGAGCACCGCCTGCCCGCCCGAGCTGATTTGCTCTTTGGTCAAACCCGAAAACTCGTAGGTGTAGCCCTCGGGCAGGGCCGTTTGGGCCACCTCTTCCACAGCCTTGATGGCGTCGCCGGAGCTGAAGCCGGGTTTGGGCATGGCCGTCACGGAAATCGAGTTGAATAGGTTGTAGCGGGAGGCCGTTTCGGGGCCGTACACCCGTTTTAGCTGCACCAGGGTGTTGATGGGCACCATGTTGCCCAGGTTGTTCTTAACGAAAATGGCGTTCAGCGCCTCCGGCGCGCTCCGGTCGGCAATGTCGGCCTGGGCGACCACGCGGTAGTACTTGCCAAACCGGTTGAAGTCGGACGCCTGCACGCTGCCAAAGTACGTTTGCATGGTTTGCAGCAAATCGCGCATACTCACGCCCAACTGCTTGGCTTTCCGCTTGTCGATTTCCAGGTTGTACTGGGGGTAGTCGGCTTTGAACGTGGTGAAGGCCACGGCAATTTCTTTGCGCTTTATTAATTCGCCCAGGAAGCCATTGGCGGTGTTGCTGAATTTGCCCAGCTCGCCCGTGCCGGTCCGGTCCTGGAGGACCACGTCGAGGCCCTCGATATTGCTGAAGCCGGGCACGGCCGGCAGCTCAAACACGAAGGCGTTTCCGCCCTTCACGGCCCCTAGTCGGGCATGCATCTGGGCCAAGAGGTCGGGGACCTTTTTCACCGGGCCGCGCTCGGCCTCCGGTTTCAGCAGCACGAATATGATGGCCGACGAAGAGCTGGTGGAGTTGGTGAGCAGGTTGAAGCCGCTGATAACGTCCACGCCGAGCACCTGCGGCATTTTGTTGAGTTCCTGCCGGGCCTGCTCCGCCACTTGGTTCATGCGTTGCAGCGACGAGCCGGCGGGCAGCGAATAGGCGACGGCCAGAAAGCCCACGTCCTCGGTCGGGATAAACCCAGTCGGTGTGCGCTGCACCATCACGCCCGTAACCAGCACCAGCGCCGCCAGAGCGCCGAGGCTCAGCCACTTCCGGCGTACCAGCACGCGCAGGCTGCCCACGTATTTGTTGGTCAGATTAGCAAAACCGGTGTTGAAGGCCAGGAAAAACCGCTCCTTGAAGTTGCGGGGCTTCGGCTCTCCGTCCTGCGCTTGCGGGTGCAGGTCGCGCAGCAACAGCGCGCACAGGGCCGGGCTGAGCGTGAGGGCATTCACGGCCGAAATGACAATGGCAATGGCCAGCGTAAAGGCAAACTGCCGGTAAAAGAGGCCGGTCGAGCCCTTCATCAACCCGATGGGCAGAAACACGGCCGACATAATCAGCGTGATGGAAATAATGGCCCCCGTGATTTCGTGCATGGCCGCCAGCGTGGCCGGCTTGGGGGCCAAATGTTGGTGTTCCATTTTGGCGTGCACGGCCTCCACCACCACAATGGCGTCGTCGACCACGATGCCGATGGCCAGCACCAGCGCAAACAGCGTCAGCAAATTGATGGTGAAGCCAAAGAGCTGCATAAAGAAGAACGTGCCGATGATGGCCACCGGTACGGCAATGGCCGGAATCAGCGTCGAGCGGAAATCCTGCAAAAACAGGAACACGACGATGAACACCAGAATAAACGCTTCAATCAGCGTGTGTTGGACTTGCTCGATGGAGGCATCCAGCGCGACTTTGGTGCTGAACAGCATCATGTTGTGCATGCCTTTGGGGTAGCTGGTGCTGGCTTTTTCCAGCAACTTGCCCACTTCAATCTGAATCTCGTTGGCATTGGAGCCCGACAACTGCGAGATAATGAGGGCCAGCGACGGATTGCCGTTGAGCAGCGTTTTGCTGACGTAGCTGGCCGAGCCGAGTTCCACCCGGGCCACGTCCTTGAGCCGCAAAACCGAACCGTCGGGGTTGGCCCGAATCACAAATTCTTCGTAATCAACGGGTTTGTTCACCTTGCCGTCGTACTTGATAACGTACTCAAACGCTTCTTGGCTCGACTCACCGAATTTGCCGGGCGCGGCCTCCAGGTTCTGGTCCTGAATGGCGGCCAGTACTTCCTGGGTGCTCATCTGGTAGGCCGCCATCTGGCTCGGCTTCAGCCAGATGCGCATCGAATAATCCTTGCTGCCGCCAATCAAGGCCACCTGGCCCACGCCCTTGATGCGCTTGATATCGGGAATAACGTTGATGTTGACGTAGTTGGTCAGAAAGGTCTCGTCGTATTCGGCGTTGTCGCTGTAGAGAGCGGGCACCATCATCAGGCCATTTTGCTGCTTGGAGGTGGTGATGCCCCGCTGCACCACTTCGGGCGGCAGTTGGCTGGTGGCCTGCGCGACGCGGTTTTGCACGTTGACGGCCGCCTGGTCGGGGTCGGTACCCGATTCGAAAAACACCGAAATAACCAGCGAGCCGTCGTTGCTGGCCGTCGAGCTCATGTACATCATGTTCTCGACCCCGTTGATAGACTCTTCCAGCGAGGGTGCAACCGAGCGCAGAATCGTTTCGGCGTTGGCCCCGGGGTAAATGGCGGTAACCTGCACGGCCGGGGGCGCGATGTCGGGGAACCGTTCCAGGGGCAAGTTGAGCATGCCAATCACCCCCAGGATGACGAGCAGTGCGGAAATGACCGTGGCTAAAACCGGACGGTCGATAAATTGCTTGAGCATGATAATTAGTTCTTAACGAGGGGGTTGTCCGGCGTCGCTGCCGGTTTCGTGGGCTGAATGACTTCCCCTTCGTGCAAGTGGTCGAAGCCGCTGTACACAATGCGGTTGCCGGCTTTCAGACCGTTCTGCACGAGGTAGTTGGGGCCGCTTTTGCCAGCAATGACGATAGGCTGCTTGCTGACCTTGTTGCTGTCGCCGACCAGAAAGACGAAAACTTTGTCCTGCATTTCGAGGGTGGCGATCTGCGGCACGGCCACGGCGTTGGCGAAGGCCAAACCCAGCCGCACCTTGCCGGTATTGCCCGAGCGCAGCAGCCCATCCGGGTTGCGGAAGGAGGCCCGCACCGTAATCGTGCCTGTGTTTTTATCGAACTGCCCGTCGAGCAAATCAATCCGGCCCGGGCGGGCGTAGGTGCTGCCATCGGGCAGTACCAGCTCTACCGCAGGCAGTTGCTTGATTTTCTCGGCCAACGTGTTGCCCGCGTATTGGGCTTTGAACCGGATGAAATCCGTTTCGCCCAACGCGAAGTAAACGTGCACCTCGTGCACGTCGGACAGGTTGGTGAGCGCCACCGCGTCGGTGGGCGTCACCAGGCTGCCCGGCTTTTTGGGCAGGCGGCCGAGGTAGCCGCCCACTGGGGCTTTAATCAGGGTGTAGCCCAAATTAATCTGCGCCGCGGCGACTTCGGCTTGGGCCTGCTCGATGCTGGCCGAGGCAATCTGGCGGGCGGCCTGAGCCGCTTTCAACTGGAAATCGGCAATGACCTTGTTTTGCACCAGCGGCGTGAGCTTGGTTACTTCCAGCTGCGCGTTGGCCAGGGCTCCCTGGGCCGCGTGCAGGCTGGCCCGTGCCGTATTCAGCCGCTCGCGGTAAGGAGCATCGTTGATTTTAAACAGTGGCTCGCCGACCCGCACCAAGGCGCCTTCGTCGACAAACACCCGGTCGAGGGTGCCGCTCACCTGCGGCCGAATTTCCACGTTTACGGTCCCTTCGATGGACGCCGGGTAATCCTGATAGGTAGTGGCGCTCCCCGCGCGGATCTGGACAACCGGCAGCGCCTGTAAAGGCGCCGGTTGCGCCGGCTGGGAGGCTTGATTTTCTGAGCAGCCGTATAAAAACGAGGCCAGAAGTAAATAGGTAACTTTCATGTTATTAGGTAGTTGAGCGCCGGCAAGCCGTCGCTGAAAAGCGGGCAAGTGAAGAACCGGAAACAGGAATGATTTTATTAGCCGCAGCCGGACGTACCCACAGATACGGGATGAGCGGGGCGTGGCTAGTGCTTGCCAGCGGCCTTTTAGCAAGTTCAGGTATTGCCCATTCGGGGCAATTATTTCAGGGGCGAGATGCTGCTTCTAACCGAGCAAGCCGGCAAATTTCATCTAGGATAAAATGATTCTGGACTTGGGAAACTCAGAGGTCTGAAGGGGAATACTGCCTTTAAGTGAGTGGAAAAAATAACAAATGGATTGACAGGCGCGCGTCCAATAGCAATGTTTGTGATGCAACTATTTATTCTTGTTTCATTGTTTCGAACATGTGAACTAATGAAGCGGCCCATAAGTTTTTTAATTGCGCAACAATTTTTTAAAAGCGACGATAACTTGCCATCAGCCGTTGTAGGTCAAGATGATAACGGCTTTGTTTTTTGAACATGCTTGAACCTTATCCGCAAGTGCTGAGCTTGTGTGGAATTGCCCCCACCAGAAATAATTGTTGTTCACGTAGTCTATTCCCGTTGTTATGCGCCCGCTCTATCATCCGCCAATCGAAGAAATTACGGTCCAAGGCATCTTACATGCCTTGGCCGACCCGGTGCGCGTGCGCATCCTGTTGGGGCTGCTCGATTCGGATTGTACCCGGAATTGCGCCGCTTTTCTAAATGTCTATGACACGCCGCTGCCTAAGTCGACGTTGTCGAAGCATTTCACTGTTTTGCGGGAATCGGGTCTGGTTCGGAGCGAACGAAAGGGGGTAGAATTACACAATAGGGTGCGCGATAAAGATGTGCTGTCGAAATTCGGCCCCTTGATTGATGCTATTCTCGAGGCTTACCAAAAAGAAAATTAAGTAAGGCGTTAGCTAAGGCTTAGAAGAGGGTAAGAAACTTGATATAGGACCGATGAAAACGAGTGTACAACTCAGTGCTACTGTCCTTTTGGGCTAGCATGCCCAGATGGCTCACTCTGCTCTAGATTTTGTCGTAGGTTAATTGCAATTGCGCGCCAGCACTGGCATAGGCGTCTTGTTCGGCGCATTATCAAAAGAATTATAACGTGCTTGTTCACGTACTCGAGGACGGCAAATACGAAATCGATAAGTAGCGAAATTAGTCCAATCAGCCAGTTGAAGCCGAAACGCGCCCAAGCTGATGCGTAAACGACGATGACTTTTCGGGTTATCATCGTTTAATAGCTTATAACCACGCTAAATACCTCAAAACTTTGCGCGGCTTAATGCCGCACTAGTTTATCGGTGTCCAACACCAAAAAGGTCCCCTATTTTTACTCCTAACACACTAGCTCATTCTGGGACTATACAACTGAAGCGGGTTAGGCACTACTGTACGTTTTGGGAGGTATGCCAAAAAGACCGAAGCCAAAAGAAGCCCGTCACAGCACGTTCTCGGCCCCGCTGAACTGGCACCAACCCAGTAAACTGGCAGCCAATAGACTCTGCCAAGGTGCTTTTAGCTAGCCGGTGGAGTCGACATAATCAGGCGCCAGTCGGCCAGGGCGGCTTTGCGAATGGGGTTGACCTCGGCGGCATAAAAGGGACTTTCAACCCAACGGCGAAACACGTCCAAGTTTTTATACTGAACGAGCACAATGTCGTCCCACTGCTCGCCCGCCGGGCCGACCAGCGTGGTTAGGGCCGGTCCCTGGAAGAATACCTAAACTTCCTCCATCGAGTTGTGCGCCACAAAGGCTTGAATATAGTCTTGATACGCCTCCCGCCCGGAGCACGGTGCTTCGGTCGAATCCGCGCCATAGTCGGCCTGCGCCCGGTAGCGCACCAGGTTCAGCATCAGCACGGATTGGTCGGCGGGCAGCTCGCGGGCCGCCGCCAGTAGGGATTCGTAGTTGAGTTCAAGGGGTGGGGCAGCGGCCGTGACGGCGGCATGGTTGGGGGTTGTCATAGCTGAAGGTGGTTGTTTCCTACAAAAGACGCCCGAACCTGTGCGGCAACACTTAAAGTAGTTTAAGAACCGCCCGCCAGTTAGCCATTTTTTTGCGCAGCATACTCAAAAATTCGGGCGTAACGCCCAGATACGCGGCAATATGCTTCTGAGCCACGCGCTGGCGCAGCCGTGGATACTGGCGTTCAAACTGCGATAGGCGAACCTCGGCCTTCAACTCTAGGTGGGCTTCGAGGCGGCGCTGCAAGAGCTGGTAGCCGTTTTGGGTGAGAATGCGAAAGAAGCGCTCGAACTTAGGTACCTGCTGGCAAAGCCGTTCCAGGTGGTCGAGGCCCAAGTGCAGCACGTCGGTAGCTTCTAGGGCTTGCAGCGCAAGCGTGGCCGGGGCCCGATTAAAGAAAGCGGCATTATCGGTGCACCACCAGCCTTCGGTCGCAAACGCCAGAATATGCTCCTTGCCGTGAGCATCGGTGGCATAGGTGCGCACGCAGCCCCGCACCACAAACGTGAGGTACTGCGCCCGCTGGCCGGCCACCAGCAACGCGCCGGAGCGGACAATGTGCTGGGGCACGAGCAGCGTCGTAAAAAAGGCCGCCTCGTTGGGCGTGAGCGAGATGTGACGAGCGACGTTGGCCAAGATGTCGGGGTACATGGGGGTCGGCTAAAAGCTTGACACAAAACTCAATTGGCGAAAGTCGGTCAAAGAGGAGCTTGTTCAACGTTTAGATAAAGTTATCTACCATAGCTGCCCTTGCTTATTTCCTCCAACGAGGCGGCTGACGTGGTGGTGCACTACGCCACTCTGCCCGCGGACGGCCCCAATGGCAAATTTTTCAATCACGCCGGCGAATTCAACGCATCCGGGAAACGCCTTGGTAAGCCAAGCCAGGGTAAACGAGTGGTTCAACCAAAGCCCGGCTTACGAACTTATCGACGCGGATATTGCCATTCTGAATAGTCAAAGGCAGCAACGTAGGCAGGGGAACTGCTGCTCTCAAACAGACCAGCCCCCGTCCACGTTTAAGGGGGCGCCCGTGATGTAGCTGACCGTATCGCTAGCCAGAAATGCCACGACCTCTCCGACTTCCTGCGCCGTGCCCAACCGGCCCAAGGCAATGGGTTACCGCAGCGCGGCCAGGGTGGCGGCGTCCGTGGGGGTCATGTCCGTCTCGATGAGGCCGGGCTGCACGATGTTGACCGTGATGTTGCGCGGGGCTAGGTCGCGGGCTCAGCCGCGGGTGTAGGCCGCCAGCAGGGGGGCTTTGCGCACGTAGTCGTTGCTGGCCGGGCAGCCCACTATGAACCTGGCCAACTGCCGCCGGCTGATAGAGAACGGTGCCAGTGTACGGTCGTAGCCTACGAGCATCTCTCTGGGTTGTTCCTTGTCGTTCAGAGTCACGGCCGGGCAATGGTCCAGTTCAGGCCGGGTTCCCGCAGCAGGGTTTCCTGCCGATAGTGGTCGGCGAAGGTGAGGTGGAAGTTGGTGAGTTTAATCATCCAGCGCACGAGGAAAATCACAGTCAGGAAGTGTTTCCCCGATTACCTCGACTAAGCCGGCTCGTTAGCAACCGAGCCTTGACCTGGTTTGATTTGCTTAGCTTAGCTTTGCGCATGGCTCTATCTCCCTTGGTTTCAACTACGCTGCCCGACCCGCGCAGTCTGGACGTCCCCGCTGCTCCGTTGCCAGCCATCGTTGCTTCGGGCCAGGTCAATGTGTATGCCCGCGAACAGTTCCGCATGCGCCAACTCACGTTTGGCCGGCGCGATTACTACAAGGTAGCCCTGACTACGGGCCGCAGCCGCTACAACTACGCCACCCGCGGCGTGCTGATTGAACGGCCCGCGCTGGTTTTCTCCAACCCGCTCATTCCCTATTCCTGGGAGCCCGTGTCGGAAGAGCAGGGCGGCTATCTGTGCATGTTTCCCGAGGAATTCCTTCTGCGGGACCGCGCGGCCAGCTTGCAGGAGTCCCCGCTGTTCCGGCTCGGCAGCGACCCGGTGTTTTTTCTGGACGAGGCGCAGTACGCCGACTTGGCCCACCTCTTCGGCAAGATGCTCCAAGAATTGAATTCGGGCTACCGCTACCAGCAGGAAGTGGTGCGCAACTACCTGGGACTGGTCATCCACGAGGCGCTGAAATTGCAGCCGCAGGCTACCTACTACCAGCATCCCAACGCTGCCTCGCGCATCGTAACCCTGTTTCAAGGGCTACTGGAGCGGCAGTTTCCCATCGACTCGCCCGACCACGGGCTGAAGCTGCGCACCCCAGCCGACTTTGCCCGCCAGCTTTCGGTACACGTCAACCACCTCAATCGGGCCGTGCGCGCGCTCACCGGCAAACCCACGTCCGCGCACATTGCCGAGCGCATCATCGCCGAGGCCAAAGCCCTGCTCCAGCACACGAGCTGGAGCACCGCCGAAATTGCCTACGGGCTGGGGTTTGAATACCCCACGTATTTCAACAACTTCTTTAAAAAGCAAACCACCACCACGCCGTCGGCGCTGCGCGCCTTGCTTAGTCGGGAGCACGCCCCCACCTCGCCGGTGGTTTGAATGTCTTACACATTCGTTTGAATCTCGTTAGGGAACCGCTTCCAGTGGGGGGACCTTTGTGCTGTTCAGTTAACTCACTAGCCCCTTCCCATGAAGTACGCTCTCATTACCGGCGCCAACAAAAGCATCGGCTTGGAAACCGCCCGCCAACTGCTCCAGCAGGGCTACTACGTGTACCTGGGCAGCCGCAGCCTGGAAAACGGCCAGCAGGCCGTGGCCCAACTTCACGCCGAAGGACTCACCCAAGTCGAGCCCCTTCAGCTTGATGTTGCTGATAGCGCCTCCATCACGGAGGCCCGCGAGGCAGTAGGCCAGAAAACGGCCGTGCTGGATGTGCTCGTCAACAATGCCGGCATCAGCGGGGGGATGCCGCAACCCACGCTCAGCACTAGTGTCGACTTGATTAAGCAAGTGTTCGAAACCAATGTCTTTGGGGTGATATCGGTAACGCAGGCGTTTATCGACCTGCTGCGGCAAGCACCGGAACCCCGCATCGTGAACGTGACGACGGGACTGGCCTCGCTGACCCTGCACCACGACCCGACGTGGAGGTATTACAACATCACGGGCGCGGCGTACCACCCGTCCAAAGCGGCCCTGAATGCCTACACGGTGATGCTGGCCCAGGAGCTGCGCGATACGCCGTTCAAAGTCAATGCCGTGGACCCCGGCTATACCGCCACCGACTTCAACCACCACAGCGGCCCCGGCACCGTGCCCGATGCCGCCGCCCGCGTCGTCAAAGCCGCCTTGTTGGCCCCTGATGGACCTACCGGCCAATTTTTCAGCGACGACAACGCCCCCGAAACGGGCATCAGTCCCTGGTAGCGCCGGCCCCGCAGTTGGCCGCGGAGCTGTTACCGCTTGGCAATCAGCAATCAGCTTCACTACACTAAACCTCTTTCCAAAACCATGAAAATCATTCTCACCGGGTCATTGGGGCACATTGGTCAGCCCCTGGCCCAACAGCTGGTTCGCGAAGGCCACGCCGTCACGGTCATCAGCAGCAAGGCCGACAAGCGGGCCGCCATTGAGGCGTTGGGCGCCACGGCGGCCATCGGTTCTTTGGAAGACGCCGATTTTCTGGCTACCACCTTTGCCGACGCCGACGCCGTGTACTGCATGGTGCCGCCCAACATGGCCGCGCCCGACGTGCTGGCCCATTACCGAACCATCGGCCATAGCTACGCCCAGGCCATTCAGCAAGCGGGCGTGCGGCGGGTGGTGCACCTGAGCAGCTGGGGCGCCGACTTGGACCAGGGCACTGGCTTCATCTTAGGTTCGCATCAAGTTGAAGGCATCTTGAACGCGCTGCCCGACGTGGCGCTGACCCACCTGCGGCCGGGTTCTTTCTACTACAACCTGTACGGCTTCGTTGGGATGATAAAGGTGCAGGGGATTATCGGCTCGAACTACGGCGGCGAGGACGTAATCGTGCTGTCCGCGCCCACAGATATTGCCGCCGCCGCCGCTGAAGAGCTGACGAAAACGGCGGCCCCTGGCACCCGCGTGCGCTACCTGGCCAGCGACGAGCGCCCCGCCCGCGAGGTGGCGCGGGCGCTGGGCACGGCCATCGGCCAGCCCGACCTGCAATGGCTCACCTTCGACGACAAACAGACGCAACGCGCCCTGGAAGCGCAGGGCGTGCCGGCCCACATCGCCACCAGCTACGTAGAACTGGGTGCCAGCATCCACAGCGGGGCCATGCGGCAGGGCTACCTTCAGCACCAGCCCCAAACGATGGGAAAGGTGAAAGCCGAAGATTTCGCTAAGGAGTTTGCCACGGCGTTTCAGAAAGCCTGAGTGCGCGCCGGGAAGGTCAGTGTCAACCTCATCCATTCCTAAAATCAAACCCAATGAAACTTTCTGATAAAGGCCCCCTGGCGTCCGTGCCCACCCTGGCGTCCGTGCTCGAACCCGTTTCGCAAGCCATTCAGGGCTGGCCCGGCATTATTGCTGCCGCGCACTGGGACCTTTACCGGGTGGGCGAAGTGGTGGACGGAGCCGATTTTTACGTGGGCGAGGAAGAACTGGGCCACATTCACCTCAGCGGCGACGTGCACCTGGCCAGCAGCCCCGCCGTGGGGCAGGCGCTGGTGGCCGGCGGCTGGGCGCAGCCCATGCGCTTTGGCGGCGCGCAGTATAGAGGCTGGACGGAGTTCCGAGTGCGCACCGCTGCCGACGCGGCGCACGCCACCTGGCTGTTCGAACTGAATTACCAGCGGCTGCGCGGCCACTCCGAGGCCAAGTTGGTCGCCGCAATTGCCGCTTACCGGCCCGCTGCTTAACCGCAGGCGCAACTGCAAAGGACGCGCTTGGGCTGATTAGGAGACTACCACGGGCAATTGGCCGGGGCGGGAAAGTATTCCTCACTGAAGTACTGGCCGGTAGGGCCATCCGGGCCCAGCAGCGCATACTTGACGAGGCGCTGCCCGGCCTCCTCGGCCGTGCTGGTGCCTTGGTGACCCGTAAAGTCCGTTTTGGTGTAGCCCGGACACACCGCGTTGACTTTGAAGGCCGTGTCCCGCAGTTCGTGGGCCAGGTTGACGGTGTACATGTTCAGGGCCGTTTTCGACGACTGGTACACGGGGAAGCGGTAGTCGAAATTGCGATTATCGAGGTCGGCGTAGGTCGTCAGCGATGCCATGGCGGTGCTCACGTTGACGATGCGGGGTTGTGACGCTTTTTCCAGCAGGTCGAGGAAGGCCTGCGTGACCCCAACTACGCCGAACAGGTTGGTTTCAAACACGGTCCGCAACTGCTCCAACGTGGCATGTCGGGCCGTTTGGGACATGCTACCGGAGATGCCGGCGTTGTTGACCAGCACGTCCAGCACCGACGTTTTCTCGCCAATTGCTGCCCGGGCCGCCCGGATGGACTCGGGCTTGGTGACATCTAGTTGTACGGCCTCGACGGTCGTGAGCCCCGCGGCGCAGAGTTGCTGGACGGCGGCCTCGCCACTTTCTAATTTACGGCTGCCGAGGTACACGAAAAAGCCCTGCTGGGCGAGTTGTTTGGCGACTTCCAGGCCAATGCCCTTGTTTGCGCCGGTTACCAATGCTGACTTCATATGGTTGAATGTTGTGAACTTGTATGGGAAAATGAACCGGCGGAACCACTCCAACCGGGTAGTGTGACAAGAGGTATATCATTGCCGTTGAGATATTTGCGAGGGGTTGCCGAGTAGTTGCGACAAGCATAGGGAGCCCTGAACGCCCGCAGGGACGCTACTCGCGGCGGAACGCGGGGCTATTGGAAAGGAGTTGGTGGCTTGCGGCCTCAGCCGGCGACCGGCCGGTAGTTGAGCCCGTGCCCCGCCAGGGCCGTGGGAGAATAGCCGAACTGCTTTTTGAAGGCAAACGAAAAATGCGCGAGATTCTCGAAGCCGACCTCCAGGTACACCTCCACGGGCTTCCGGCTTTTCTCGGCTAACTGGTAGTGGGCCAGCGTCAAGCGTTTTTGGGTAAGCCAGCGCTGCGGACTCAGATGAAACGCTTTTTTGAAGTCCCGCTTGAAGGTGGTGAGGCTGCGGCCGGTCAGGTAGCTAAACTCGGCCAAGGAGATGTTGAACATGTAGTTGGCTTCCATGA
This sequence comes from uncultured Hymenobacter sp., assembly GCF_964242765.1. NCBI lineage: Bacteria > Pseudomonadati > Bacteroidota > Cytophagia > Cytophagales > Hymenobacteraceae > Hymenobacter > uncultured Hymenobacter sp. The sequence continues at coordinate 25,230 of NZ_CAXTBM010000011.1, read as the reverse complement.
ACTCGACCAGGTTCAGCTTTCCGGGCTCGGCGAAGTCGGCCAGCACCCCGTCGCTCCGCGGGTCGAGGCTGCGCAGGATTTCCAGCACCTCCGTAATCTTCACGGCCAGCAGCTTTTCCGGCAAGCGGTGTTCCAGCTCCAAATAAGGCAGCAGCGAAGCGAAAAGGCTTTGCAACAGCGGGCTTTTCGGGAACAGCAACAGGCCGGGAGAAGCTGGTTGAGCGGGTGCCGGCGGGTTCTGCGTGTAATATTCCTTGACAAGGGCCGTGGGCAGCTTCAGCACCACGGCCCGGTAGGCGACGCCGTCTTTGGGGTACTTCAGCAGAAGAGCGGGCTGCTTTCGGGGCAATAGCACTGTGTCGCCCGGTCCGCAGTAGCGCGTGCGGTCGGCCTGCACCACTTTCAACTCGCCGGCCAGCACGCTCACCAGGATGTTGTCCTCGAAGGTTACCTCCCTGCCGTAGCGCCGGTCGCCGTGACAAACGAGTATCATTTCCGCGTAGCGGTTTTGTTGCTTGCAGGTCATTGAGATTGGAATTACGTGCGTGCCGAATAGTGTGCTCCAACACGAAGGGCTACTTGGTACAACAAAATTAGGCCGCCCTTCGCCGGGGCACTTTGTTTAGAAGGCCGAATTTGCTTTACTCAGCGGGCCACCCAACCAAGCGGCTACCACACTGGCTGTGTGCCCTCTCTTACTTGTGCTCCCTTCCGTAATGATAAGCTCTCTACGTAGCGGTACTAATCGGCGCGCTGGTTGTTCATCGAAAATGAAAGAGGTGCTGATTCCCAAATTTTTTACTCTACAACACGAAGGAAACAGCGGACCCGAACCGGTTTTTCAACGTCTTGCGCGTGGGCCACGCCGGTGCTGCTCCCAGCAACACCCATTACGTGCCGCATGGCCACGCCCAACTCTATAAACTCATGTGGATATTGGCCGGGCAGTAACCTTGACCATTGACGAAGTCACCTACTTACTCAGACCAAATACGCTCTGCGTTATTGCCGCCGGCAGCGTCCATGAGTCGGGGGCGTCGCCGGACTACGCTAGCATTCTACTGCTTTTTTCGGCTATTTGTAGAGCACTGCCGCTGGCGACTCCCGTTACGTACACCTCGCCGGAAGGCGTCGCCACCAAGCTCGACATTCTGATAGTACCAGCGTTGCCATACGCATTAGGGCCACTGGTCTTTACCTCTGCCATCCAACGCCACTGACCGGCGAGAGCTTGTGCGACAAATCCTCTTTCGCCGGGCCCAATGGTGCTAGCAGCGCCAAACTGGCGTACGGCGTTCAACTTGGCATAGTGATGCTGATGCCCACCAACTATATAGCTACGCCCGGCATTGCTCTGATCGGATATTTGTTTTTGGAAAAGTTAAGTGAAATAGTAATTGGTCTCGCACCAGCTTCAGAAAAGCACTAAAGTCCATCTCTGCTTTGCTAGTGCCTGATCCAGTATTTTTTTAATCTAAGCACTTGTTCTATCTGCTGCTCTCGGTTTTATATTCTGTCTGGAATGCAACGATGCAGGGCCTTTCGGTTTCTTCCTGTAGACTTACCCCACCATCTTCTCCCTGGTTGTTATGCGACTCTGTCACTTTGCCTTTTGCGGCCTGTTGGTGAGCATTCCCCTCCTCAGCTGCGCACAATCTACTGCGGCCCCTACTGACGAGGCACCCGCCTACCGTTTTTATGTGGGGGTGGGGGCCTATAGCAGCCAACACGAGCACTGGGGTCGCCGCGACGGGCTACCGTTCACCTCTCCTATACAGCTCACACTCGGCTACCAATTGCGCCCACGCCTAGCCCTGCAGGTGAGCGGGGTGTCCGCGGCCACGGAAGGGGGTATTGCGGGCTTCGTGCCGCAAGCCAATGGCACACTTCTTCCTTACTCCCGGACGTATGGCAACCGGTCCACTTCCCTGTCGGCGCTGGGGCGCTACACGCTCACCCGCACGCTGGCCCACCGGTTGCAGGTCGACGGGCTCGGCGGCTTGACGCTGCACCATTACTCCTATGACGGCACGGGTTCCTACCCCGATACAAACGCGCCCGGGGGCTTCGGGACCTACGACCAGCAATCGCGCAATACAGACGTCTTACTCACGGGAGGCGCGAGCGTGCGCTACCGGCTCAGCGCGCACCTGGAGGCCGTCGCCGATGGAATGGTGAGCACCAGCCTGCGGGCCTTACGGGATATAACCCCGGCAGGCGCCTTGGGCCTGCGCTATAATTTCGGCCACCGGTAAGCCACTCGCCCCTTAGCTAGCCACATTACGCCAGCAGGCGTCCGTCGCCAGCAGCAACCAAAAGGAGCTTTGCCAGAAGCCTCTTTTAGTGTAAACGCAAAAGCAATTAGCCTAGCGTTGATGATAAAGGGCAACAAATGAGCCTGTGACGCTCAAAGAACGAGCGTTTCTAGTAAGGTATAAAGCCCGTAACGTTAATTAAAAGGTGCTTGGCAACCGTGACGATACTCTCTCAGGAAGCTTGATTTGGGGGCCTTCTTCGGCGAGGCTAACCTAGATTGCCGGGAGGGGACCCGCTTACTGGGTTTACGCGTGGCTAGGATTAGCGCATCACCTCGAGCGTTCCCGTCAACCGCTGCCCGGTGCGTGAATTGGTCAGCTGGTAGTAATACACGCCGGCGGGCTGCTCGGCGGCCCGCCAGTCATTGGCGTAGGAGTCGGCCTGGAATATCTGCCGGCCCCAGCGGTTGAAAAGCCGACACTGCCACTCGGCCGCCTCGAGGCCCTGCAGCACGAACGTCTCGTTGCGCGTGTCGCCGTTGGGCGTGATGAGGTTCGGAATGAGGCAGGCGACGGGGCGCACCTCCAACTGGGCGCGGGCCGTGCAGCCCAACGTATCGGTGACGTCCACCCAATACGCGCCCGCCGCCTGCACCACCAGCGTTGCCTGCGTCGAGCCATCCGACCAGCGGTAGTGGGTGCCAGCCGGCTGCGGGGTGAGCCGCAGCGTCGCCGTGGTTCCGGAACAGAGCGTTCGCAGCGGCTGCACAAATGCGACGGCGGGGGGCGGGCTAATAGTCAGGCTCCGGCGGGCCAGCAAGCGCGTGCCGTCCGAGAGCCGGACCCGGAGCGTGACGCTATACAGGCCGGCTTGGTTGTAGGTATGGGTTGGGGCGCCCCCCGCCGCCGAATCCGCCGCGCCACTACCCGGGTCACCAAACTGCCAGTGGATACTCGCCAGCGAATCCGGCGGGAGAAGGGCGGCAAAGTGGGTGGGGGCACCCACGCACGCCGGGGTGGCCGTCAGCGCCAGCGTCGGGGCCGGCAACTCCTGCACGATGTTTTGCAGGCCAATATTGCCGCCCCGCCCGCCCAGCGAAACGGCACTCTCCACGAAGCGGCACCCCACCCCGGATTGGTTGGGGTGCTCAATGACGCCGACAAAGCGCGACTTATAACTTTGCGACACGTAGATTTTGCCATCGGGCCCGAGTTCGAGGCCGCCGGTATAGTTGATGAACGGCTCGCTTCGCAGGGGTAGATCCACGGCTGAGGCAAGTATGGCGGCCCAACTGCCCGCGCTCAGATCGTACTGCCGAATCTGGGCAATCGTCGTGAGCCGGTGCAGGTAGAGCTTGCTATTGTCCGGCGAGAACGCCACCCCGTTGTTCCACGCCGAGCCGGCGGGCAGGGCCTGCGGGCTACTCACCTGCCCGGTGGCGGGATCAAAGGCCAGGAGCTCGACCCCCACGATTTGCTGATTGACGGCGAGCAGCCGGCCATTGGGGGCAAACTTCATCGGGCCACCAAAATCGGTGTGTATGCTGCCCACCGCACTCACCACCGGGGTGGCACTCACCCCGGCCGCGGTGACCAGGTAGCTGTAAAAGACGTTGGTGCGGTAGCCGTGCACCACCACCCACACGTCGCGCCGGTTGGCGTGCTGCACGCCCGCCAGCTTTTCGGCCAGCACGCTGCCGGGGCCGGCTGGCTGCAGGGGCACGTTCTGGGTGGCGGGCACGGCATTGCCCAGGCCGTTGCGCAGGCGCACGTCCAGCAGCGAATACTGTAGGCCCCGGTACACCGGGCCTGTGGGCGGCGGGGGCCGGTCGAGGGTGAAAACGTAGTAGCGGCCGTCGCCGGCGGGGTGGCGCACGAATAAGGCACTCGCGTGGACTGATCCCCCCAGGCCGGTGCCGCAGGGCGCACAGGCGGCGGGCAGGGCCGTGTGCGTGCGGTCCCAGACGGACTGTCCGTTGGTATAGAAGAGCAGGGTGCCTTGGGCGTCGGCGATGGTGGCGCAGGTCTCGTTGACACTAGTGCGGCTTAGCCCGACGGCCTGCGGGCGGCCCGTCTGGAAGGAGAGGCCGGTGCCTTCGCCAAAGTACCAGTGGGTGTTGGCCGCTTGCGCCCAAGCGGCGCTGTGTGGGCTGAGCAACAGCGCGAGGAACCCCCAGTAGCCCCCGACGGTGCGCCGCAACCGGTAGCAATACCGGCGCAGACGTGTACTAAACGAGGCAAAAGGCGGCACGGGAAAGAAGATAAAATCGCAGAGGGTAGACAGCAACTCGCCACCGAATAACAAGATAGGCGGTTGGGGCCAATGATCTTATCTATCTAATTAGAGAGTAGTAAGGTGATATAGTTGAAACGGACAGCGAGAAGTCTGAAGGCCACTTGAACCTTTTCTAAAGGTCCGCCTGCAGGGTGCCCAAAGCAATTCCATATACCCCCATAAGGGCCCCTTATCAGCCCATGCTCAAGGTATAGTAGTAAGGAGTCGAGAAACAGCGCCGCTAAAAAACGAGCCGTTAAGTGCCCCTCGTTAAGACTTACGGAATAGCTTCTTACCCAGCAGCACTATCTTTTCCACTACAAACCCAATCAGGAGTCCGCCCACCGCACAGGCCAGCGCCTTGGCCAGCCAGGCCACCACCGGTAGGTGGGCTAAAGCCCGTGCTAAATCGTCTAGTAAATGGCTGGTCACCGGCAGGCCGTGGGCGATGATTTCGGCCCCGACCCACAACATGGCGGCCGTCCCCACATAACTCAAGACCGTTAAGAAGCGCGGCATCAAGTGTACGATCCCACGCCCCAGCTTTTGCGCCGCCGGGGGGTAGTGATCCTGGGCCCAGTGGAGCCCGATATCGTCGGCTTTCACGAGCAAGCCCACAAAGCCATAGACCGCGACCGTAATAAAAACGGCCACGGCCCCCATGACCACCAACTGGTTGACGAGGGGTTGGTCGCTCACCTGGCTATAGGCAATGGCCATGATTTCGGCCGACAGGATCATATCGGTGCGCACGGCACCCGCCACCCGCTCCTGTTCCAATTCCTGTGGCGTAATGTGCTGTAGCTGCTCGCTTGCTACCGGCACGTCGGGGTGCGGGCTCACCATAGCGTGCACCTTTTCATACCCTTCGAAGCATAAATAGGCCCCGCCCACCATTAGAATGGGCGTAATGGCCCACGGCGCAAAATAGCCGAGCCCCAAGGCGGCGGGCGTCAGGATCACGAGTTTATTGCGCAGCGATTTCTTTGCTATTTGATAGATAATAGCCAGTTCCCGGGCGGGGTCGAGGCCCACGACATACTTGGGCGTGACGGCCGTATCGTCGATGACAATGCCGGACACTTTGCCGGTGGTTTTGGCGACCTGAGCCGGCACGTCATCTAAACTTGCCGCGCTGGCTTTGACCAAAGCGGCGATATCATCTAAGAGCGCAAAAAGACCGGAAGCCATGTGCTGGATCGTTGTAATGGGATTTTTGTTATCAAGGGCGTTGCGGTTTAATCCTGTCCCTGGGCAGCAAGTTATGGACGTTTGGCGAGTGGGGCATTCCCTTTCTAAGTAAGCAGGGGTGGTAGCCGCAGTTGTAAATGGAAGGCCGGTCTGTGCTGGGGGCGGTAACGGCAGCGTACCACTCCAGAAGGGGTAGCGGGCAGTCAACTATAAATCAGTGGCTGAATGTGGCCTTTACTACACGAAGTCCCTGGCAGGTTGTCCGTTTGGTTATGGTGTCTGTTGTAGAACTTTTGGCTGTTAATCGCCGTGACGAGTGCTGGCTTATGGGTTAGACGGTGCCCCTAGTTTTTCGTTGATAAAGGCCGGTTGAAGGCGGCACAGGAGGCTTAGGCAGGGCTGCTGCGAGTACTAATTGCTGTTGAGGCCAATGCTTGAGCAGCTTTTTCAGATGGTAGGCCAGGGCAGCCAGCAACATCGTCTTGTGCGCACTGGCGTGGCCGCGGGTGTTGACGTGGGGCAGATAGGCCGCTAAGGCTTGCGTGCCGGAGGGAAACCTGTTGAAATCGGCCAGCACAGCAGGTTTCCGGCCGCATCTCGCCCACCAAAATATCCGTCATCAATGTTGACGAAGCGGTAGCCCGCCTCGTAAAGCCCAGAGGCCATCATGATATCGGCTTGCTCGTGGATGAGCCGCTCGTCGATATTGACGTGAAAGAAGTTCCAACTGCTCCAGCCCATGATCGGGGGCCATTGACTTTGAGCCGACGACGTTACATCCGATTTCCCTTGAAAACCATATACTCCTGCTGCTTACTGATTCTTTGTTTTACCGAATACCGCTTGAGCAACACTCAGCTACAATCCGGTAAATGCGCTTTCAGTTCTTATGCCCAGATACTTAGCCGCCTTGTGTAGCATATTGCTGCCTGTTTGCTAGCCTGGAGCCGCTGTGCTTGAGTCTGGACTCAAGCCCGGTAACTAATACACGGAGTAGGTGGTGCTTTATTTGTTCTAGTAGCTACCTAGCCTTTGGCCTTCACGCCTGAGTTCGGGGCTCGTCCTTATGAACTGATAGGCGGTCCTAACCAAACACAGAGGGGTCAACCGACTGCGCAAGGCGGCTGGCTTCCGGCTGACCCCATCAAAGCTAACTTGGCGGTTTTTCAAGCTACTCTTTCACTATCTTTTCTCTCGTAATTTGTTGCCCGCTTAGCACTTGGGCATAATAAATTCCAGTTGGAAGGCTTTCCAACGAAATGATGTTTGCGTTGTCAGTTAGAGTTTGGGAAAGCACAACAGCACCGGTGGCATTGTAGAGCTTTAACGTTGCTCCACTATGCCCATTCCCAATATTGATACTGAGCTTATTTGTTGCCGGATTAGGATAGAGCATAACCTTCAAAGTTTGCGTTGCAACTGCTTTGCCAGTCTGATTGGTACCGAGTGCTGTTGGTTTGGCGGCACTGCAAGCGCCTAGTTGGTCGCCATGAGCAAGGTGAGCCTGAACAGCCGCGGAAGCCACGCAGATTGCTGCCCCGTTGTGGCAGACCATCACCTTCTCATTTTTATTGCCACAACTCACATCCGCAACTGCGATAGTTAGTGTGGCGGATGCTGAACAGCCTTTCGCATCGGTTAGCGTTACGGTGTAAATGCCAGCCGCACCTACTTGGATCGATGGACTCGTTTGCCTGGTGTTCCAGGAGTAGGTATAGGGAGCGGTACCGCCGGCGGGCGTTACGGTAACTAGTAGCGAAGTAGGACCATACCCGATATAGAGCGTGTTTTTGGTGTCAACCGTCTGACTCACGGCATATACATCCGCAATGCTGGCGGTAAAGGGCGCATTCACTGTAACCGTGGTGCTGCCGATACTTACGTTGTGATGAATATCGGTAACGGTCCAGATGACAGTGGAAACTCCTACTTCGAAACTGCCGCCCGCATCCAGTCCCGAGCCACTTCTTACGGTAGCTCCCATGACACTATACGTAACGGTTCCCACCCCGCAATTGTCGGCAACAGCCGGGGTGGGAACCGTATAAACGCTGCCGCTGTAGCAGAGTAACTGGCTGGCAGGAGCCGTGAGTGACGGTGCGGTTTTATCGGTTACGCTCACCAGAGCGACGGTGGAAGTGCCATAGCCTTTCTCATCGGTACCAGTTAAGGTGACTGCGAGGGGTGAACCGATATCGGAACACGAGAAAGCTGTTCTGTTCAAACGCAAGGTCAGCGCGCCATTGTAGCTAAGTGAGCCGTCATCGACCAGAGCCGGCGTGATGACGGCATTCCCGTTCCCATCCACTGCTACTTCGATGTTTTTTGCTTTTACCAGTGGGGGAGCAAAGACCTGTAATTGCTGGGTTACCGGGGGCGCGGCACCATACACGGCATCGCCGCTTTGCGAGGCAGTAATCGTAGCGGAGCCGGGACCAACGATATGAATTTTTCCGTCGCTGGTAATTGTAGCAACCGCAGGATCCGAGCTAGTATAGCTTACGGGCAGCGAAGAGGAAGCGGTAGCCGCCGGATCGAAGTCCAAGTCGCCGATTTTTTTATTGGATAAACCAGCAAACGTGATGGTTTGACTTTGCTTGACATATTCTCGGTAGCCCAAATCTGGATAAGTGCCCTCGAAAGGAAGTCCTACATCTATACCGGCATCAATCAGGTCGCTGCCGGCCGCAAGAAATCCGTAACCGGCAAGTCGCCATTGGGCTGGCGCGGTTGCGTTAGCAGATTCTTATCAATGCTTTTGAAATCTGCGGCAGTCAGGGTGAGAGTAGGATTCAAAAAGCTGTTATGATCAATAGTGCACTGCGCTGGATCATAATCGGTAATATGACTTGTGCCACTAGTCGAGCGGGGCGCGAAACTGATGTTGTTTCGCAGCACATGACCATAACCAGGAACATCGGCGAGATAGTCAGCGCGGCGGTTGAGCATGTTGTAATTCGTGGCATTCATGTACGCGGTATTATTATACCAATCAATTCCGCCTAAGTGGTGATTGGCATAAAAACCGGTTGACTTGTTTTGCACGGCCAGGCACTGGCGCACCACATTCCGAGGAATTATTGCCGGAGCTCCCGGATTCGCGCTCGTACCGTACCCGCCGGCCTTGAACCCTATCCCGTTCGCTAAACTTTGAAACGAAGTGGAATAGCCGTTGTAGAACGCCCAGCAATTCTCGAACGTGATAGCAGTGGTGGAACTGATGCAATCGTACCCATCGTCGCTATTGAACCAGGCCCGGCAGCCGCGAAACACGATGCCAGTGTAATCGGCCCGGTTGGGGTGCGCGCCGAAGCCATCCACGTTGCCACCGTTGATGCCCCCACCGGCCCGGGAGGTGTAGTCGAAGTTGCGGTAGGCATCGCAGTTCAGGACGAGGGTATTGCCTCCCCGGCTTAAATAGAAGCCAATGGCCTGCCCGTCGTGCATGCTCAGTTGCTCGTAAATATTGTTGCCCCCCGCTCCCGACTGCGAAAAACAGATAGACTGTGTGTTAACGTTGGTGATGTTCACTTGCACGCCTACCACTTCCAAGCCCCGTAGGTGCAGCCACGAGCCCGTTACCTCGAAAGCATTGATGCGGTAGCCGGCCGGATTCACGTTGGTGTAGTCGAACACGGGCTGCTCGCCCGGATAGGCCCAGAAGTTGATGCGTTTTCCGGCGGTTCCGCTTTTGGTTAGCTTGGTCACATAAACGAATGGCGTAGCACCCGTAGTCTTTTCAAAAATCTGCGCTTCCTACATCCTATAGGTGCCACCTCGTACATACACGGTGTCGCCCGCCGCCACGGCCGTATGGGCCCGCTGAATAGTCAGAAACGGCGAGCTGATAACGCCTGAGTTGGTGTCGTTGCCGGAGGGTGCCACATAGTAAGTCTTGCTATGGGCTACCAAGGAACAGGCGCATAATAGTGCCGTAAGAAAAGAGGAAAGTTTGCTCATACAGTGGGTTTTGGGAATGAATTATTCGGATCGTTTTAATTTCTCTTTCCGGGTGACCTTGCGAAGAAAGCACGAGTACCAATTGAAATTTTAGCTTGCGTTGCAGCTACCACGTTCCCGTTCTTTTCGGTTTTTCCGCTTTTCCAGGCATCTGCAAGGCCTTCATGGCTGCGGCGTACCGCTTGCCTAGTTCCCGGGCTGAGGCGGTGTCGAAATGCAGCCTATCCCCTTTATCGATTAAGCCTCGGGCGGAGACCACTGCGGTAAAGGGCACTTTCTGCGGCAACTGGTTGAGGACGCGGTTGATATAAGTTGCTTTGTTGAAGTAGCCAATCTCCCCAGCTACAAAGGGCAGGTTGGGCTGTTGTAAATCGGCGCGGAGACGGTTGACCAGGACCGCTATCTTCTCCAGGTACACCGCCGCGAGCAGCGAATCGTTGTCCGATTCGCCCTGGTGCCAGAGAATGCCTTTTAATATGCCTTGCTGCATGGCCAGCCGGGCCCGTGCCAGGGCATTATCGTAGGGATGAAAAGTTTTCAGGTAAACGGCGTTAGGTTGCCACACCTTAATGGGCGAGCCCCCCACTGCACAGGGAATAAGGCCAATCGTTTGCTTGCGGTCTGACCCCTGTATTTCCTGGGCAAAGCGGATGGCTGGCCCCACGCCTGCTGCCTTGGGCTTGTCGAAATGAACTGGATCGGTAGCGGGAACCCACTGATTCGCGGAATCAAGCATTACAATTCGTGGGTGTACGGCTTTGCTTTCCGTATCTAGTGGGCCCCGACCTGCCATATTGGATTGTCCAATCAACAGGTAAACGTCGAATTTGCTATCTGCCGGCTTGTTTTGAGCGTGGAGTACTGCCGTAGCCAACAGCAAACAAATTGTAGTTATAGTTCTCATTCGCTTTAGCTACTTAGTGTAAAATCACTCAGACGGAGCCTTTCTAATCTGCTTAGGGCGTGAGAGAAGTTCCGGCTTTCTCGTAGAGCTCCACTTCCACCAACCCGAGGCTACCCTTCGGCAACTCACTGTCGGCCGCCTCCTTCTTTTTAGGCGTTACCAGCTCCGTGATGTTGTAAGCATCTTGGCTCTTGGTGGCGCCCGTTAGCTCGATGCGCACGGTTTGACCCGCGCGCGGCGAAAAGGCCGCCGTGAAGTACCCCAGGCTGGGTTCGGTGGTGCCGCGGAACACTTCCTGCCCGTCCACCAGAATGCGGATCGGGTACTGGCTCCGACGCCAGCCCGTGAGCTTCATGGCCACTTCGCTCAGGGCGGCGGGGCGCTCCAGTTCGTACTGAATCCAGGCGCCGGACTGCTGCTTGTCGCTGATCCACTCCGACAACTCGTTGTCGTCGTAGCTGCCCACCGCGTTGGCTTGATTGGAGCTGGCGGTTACGCGGCGAATGGCGAGGGCCGTGCGCGACGGGGTAAACGAGGGGCTAGTTGGAGTTGGCCCCCGTGTCAGGCGCCCCGGCACGCCTTCGGCCGGCAAAGCCTTTGCTAAGCCATTTTTCACTTCCACTGGCTTCGACTTCAAACTGACGGAAATCGTAGGTAAGCCTTCGGCGGCCGCCTGCAACTTGATGGTGCCGGCCTTGGTGGTGGAACGGAGCAATATACGGTTCACCCCACCTTCCACCGGCAGGCTCTTGCTCATAATGTAGTTGCCAGGGCCTTGGGCAATGCCGCCGCGCCACTCGGCTGGTCCACTCAGGCTGAAGTTGATTGGGCGCAAGTCCGTGGGGCAGCGGCGGCCCTGGGCATCCACCACCTCCACCTGCACCAGCGCTAAATCGGCGCCGTCGGCTTTCAACCCCACGGGGCTGAGGATGGGCGTGAGCTTGAGCGCGACGGGGGCACCGGCAGTCTGGTGCTCGGCCTGACTTACCTTTTGGCCTTTCGCGTCGTAGCTAATGGCCGTAAGCGTACCCGGCTGCCACGCCACGTTCTTGAAGGTATAAAGGAAGCGGTAGCTCGGCTCGCCGAAGCCCAGCGACTTGCCGTTGAGCAACAGTTCTACCTTCTCCCCGCTCGACACCACGGTAACGTCCTTGGTAACCCCGTCTTTGTAGTTCCAGTGCCCGATGATATGGGTGCGGGCTTTTTCGGGCTCCACCCAGCCGTCCCACATCACCTGGTGGGCATAGAAGCCGTCTTTGGCAATGCGCACGGCATCGACTTCGCCGCTGCGGCGGTAGTTCTCAGCCCCCCGATAATGTGTATTCGTGTCGGAAAATACGATGTTGACGCCGCCGGAATTCACGCGCTTGCCCGTGCCGGGCCGCTCACGCCAGTAGTCGTACCAGCGCATCACGTTCTGGCGGGCGTGGGTATCTTGATTGCGGTTGTACTCGGAGGCGTTGGCATTTTTGTAGAGTGGGCCGGCCCCATCTTGGTGGTAGGGCGGCGAAAATTCGTCCCAGTACTTGCGCAAGCCCTCGTCGCGCGAGTACTCCATGGCCCAGAGCGGATGCCGGGCACTTTTGTTGATGTAGAGCATTTCTCCGCCGTACTCGGCCTCGGCAATATCGAGCATCTCTCTAGAGCCGATGGCCCGGCCGCCGTTTGGGTCGTACTGGTCACGAATGGCTTTCATCTCCCCCATGTGCTCGGCGCTGATGCTCTCGTTGCCGGACTCGTAAAACACCACGCTCGGGTTGTTGCGGTTGTAGATGATGGCGTCGCGCATGAGCTCGGTGCGCTGCTCCCAGCGGCGACCCGTCACATCCTTTTCCGCATCGCCGGCGGGCATGGCTTGCAGCAGCCCTACCCTATCGCACGATTCGACGTCCTGCTTCCAGGGCGTGATGTGCATCCAGCGCACCAGGTTGCCGCCACTCTCCACCATCAAGCCGTTGCTGAAGTCCGAAAGCCAGGGCGGCACCGACAAACCCACGGCGGGCCACTCGTTGCTGGTGCGCTGGGCGTAGCCGTGTACCATCAGCACCCGGTCATTGAGGTAGATCATGCCGTCGCGGAAAGCGGTTTTGCGAAAGCCGGTGCGCGTATGCACCACGTCCGTGGGCTTACCGTCAACCTTGAGCGTGGTAGCTACATCGTAAAGGTAGCCGTAGCCCCAGCTCCAGAAGTTTAGTTTCTCGGCCCGGCCGCGGGCGCGCACCACTTTGGTTTCGCCTGGGGCTAAGGTGGCTTGCTCCCCTGCCAGCGTCTGCACCACTTTGCCTTCCGCGTCGGTGATGGTGGCCTCGTAGCTGAAGGTGCGCGGCGCCGGGCCTTCGTTACGTACCTGCGACTCTGTGGTGATAGTGGCTGCGCGACCCGGAATGTCGAACTCCTGAGCATAGACGTACACGCCGGTGGTGGCCAGCCCAGCATACAAGGGCAGCGTTTGATACAGGGGCTCGGTCACGTGCAGATACACGTTCTTAGGGATGCCGCCGTAATTGGCGTTGAAGTTCTTGTCGCTCCACTGATAGCCCGAGTTGCTAGCCTTTTCGTGATACTTCCAGTCGTTGTCGGTGCGTACGGCCACTACGTTTTCCTGTCCGGCGGTCTTCAAGTACTTGGTCACGTCAAAGCCGACGGCCATGGCCCCATTCTCGTGCCGCCCGACGAACTGGCCGTTCATGTAGAACTCGCCACCCTGGCGCACCCCCTCAAACTCAAGGAATACTTTTTTGCCCGCGTCGGCCTTGGGCAGCTTGAAGTGCTTGCGGTACCAGGCAACGCCGGTGCTCAGGTCCTTGATGTCCTTTTTGAACGCTTCATCTTCATTCCAGGCCCAAGGCAAGGTTACGCGTCGCCACTTGGTATCGTTGAAGCCTGGGGCTTCGGCACCAGCCGCATCACCGACGAGCACCTGCCAGCCAGGATTGAAGTTGTACTTCGTTCGCAGGTCAGCCGGGCGTTTCTGCGCCGCCAACGCTGGAGAGACCAACAACAGCAGTAGCAGAAGCCGCAGTACGGGGGAAGTTGTTCGCATAGGAAAGGGAAGATGATACTAGCTGCGGGCCTTGGATTCGACTAGAAAAAACTCGGCGGCAAAAGAATACGGCGCTTAGTTGTAGCCGGGGTTCTGCTGCCAGAAGCCGGGGTTGATGCTTAGCTCCAGCAACGGAAGCGGGAAAAGAAGATCGTGCTCGTCGAGTTGCCGCCCGAGCGGAACATTCGTTTCCCGTTTGAAGTCCATGATGGTTTGCAGGGCCGTGCCGGTTCTCACCAAGTCGAACCAGCGTTGCCCTTCCACCACAAATTCGTACCGTCTTTCTTTAAGAATAGCGGCGCGAAACGCCGCTTTGCTGGCCCTTTCCGGCGAAGTGTTCGTGTAAGCCAGGATGCCGGAACGGGTACGAATACGGTTGACTAGGGTAACCGCCAAGGCGGGCACCGGGCCACTGCTTTCCTCGTTCAGAACTTCGGCGTACATGAGGACTACATCCTCGAAGCGGATGAGGAGGAAGTTGTTCGGGTAGTCGCGGTTGTTTTGCGGGGCCGTCGTACCCTTCTCCAGAAACTTCGTGAATTGGGGCCGCCCCGCGACCAGCGCCCCCGTGGTCGGATTGCGGATAACCGAATCGATGGTAGCAGCTTTACGGCGGTCAATCTTAGGCCAGTTGGCCCCGAAAAACGCCGGCGGCACCTGAATGTCAGGCCCCCCCGCCGTGAACGGCGACCAGAAAGAAGGAAAGGTATTGCCTTGTTCCCAGGGAACCTGGCTGCCCAGGCCGGTGCCGCCCGAAATGTACTGGATTTCAAAGACGGCATACCGGTTGTCATTGGCCGTCTTGAAAAGGTCGGCAAAGTTCTGTGCCACCGAGAACGTGGCGGCCCCTTCTTGCGCATACACTTCCAGGAGCTGCTGCTTGGCCAGGGGCAGCATGCTCGCGTCGCGGAGCGGGTAGCCGTACCCCGTCAAATAGACCTTGCCCAGCAGGGCTTTGGCGGCCCACTTGGTGGCATGGCCTTTATCGGCGGCGGTATAGGCAGCGGGCAGGTTGTCCGCGGCAAATTTCAAGTCCTCGATGATGAACTGGTACACGTCGGCAATTGGCGCCTGCGGCACTTGTTGCGCTTCGGTGGCGCTGAGTACCGTTTCGGCAATAGGCACTGGTCCCCAAAGCCGTACAAGGTCGAAATAAGCCAAGGCACGCAGGAAGCGAGCTTCGGCTTTGAATTGGTTGACTCGGGCAAACGTAAATGGCTCGATCTTCTGCAACAGCAGGTTGGACCGGTATACGATCTGCGTCAAGTCCGTCCAGGTGGTTTGCAGCTGTTGCGTTTGCGAGGTGGCCGAGAAGTTACTGATGTCGCTGTAGTCGCGGGCCACCAAGGCAATATTGGTTAGAATGTTATCGGACCGCAGCTCCGACATATTCCAGTACACGTTGCTTGGCAGCGTCAGCAAGCCATTATATATGGCCGTAACGGCTTGGCTTATTTGGCCCTCGTTCTGATAGAACTGGTCGGTGGTGTTATTGGCGGCCGGCGGAATATCGAGAATGTCCTCGCTGCACGAGGTAGCCAGTAACCCGCCCAAGCCTACGGCGGCCGAGAAGGCCAGAAGTTTCAATGCTTTCATCGAAGTACTAGTGATGGGTGGGAATAGGGTTACAGCGCCAGGTTGAAGCCAATGGTGTAGGTGCGGGCTTGCGGATAGCTCCCGCTGTCGTAGCCGCCGCTCTGCACGGCCTCGGGCGAGAAGCCGCCGGTGTAGCTGTGCCAGATGTAGGCGTTTTCCAACGCCAAATACACGCGGGCACTGGCGTACAGCTTGCCTTTGGGCAGCGTGTAGCCCAGCGTGATGTTCTTGACGCGCAGGTAGTCGGATTTGTAGAGCCAGCGCGAGTCGAAGTAAGCGCCGGTGGTAGCGGTAATGCTCGGCGTCATGCCGTCGCCCGGATTAGCTTCTGATTGCCAGCGGTTGTTCCAGTTCGCGGCGTGGTTGTAATTGTAGCCCATGCCCGGCCGGTCGATAGTGCGGCCCAGAATGGAGTACAAGTAGCCCCCCTGCTGTGCGTTCATGAACACGCTCAGGTCAAAGGATTTGAAAGTGAAGGTATTAGTCATGCCGAAGGTGTACTTCGGCCGCGGGCTGCCGAGTAGCGCGCGGTCCTGATTATCGATGACGTCGTCGCCATTCTGATCCTTGTATTTCGAGTCGCCCACTCTGGTGCCGCTCATACGCGGGCCGGCATCCACTTCCGCTTGCGTCTGGTACACCCCAATGGCCTCATAGAGCAGGAAGGCCCCAATGGGGGAGCCCACTTGCAGGATGCTCGTGTTGTTTTGAAAGCCGGTCGGCACGGGCGTGTCGGTGGTGCCAAGCTTCTGCACTTCGTTTTGATTGTACGAAGCGTTGAAAGTGGTTCGCCAGGTAAATGCTCCTATCAGGTTTTGGGTGGTTACGCCCAGCTCCAAGCCTTCATTGCGCACATTGCCGATGTTGCGAAAATTCGTTGTGAAGCCCGACAGCGATACGATGGGCACGGTGTAGAGCAGGTCACTAGTCTTCTTTACGTAGTAATCAGCCGACACCTGCACCCGGTTGCTGAGCAAACTAAAGTCCAGCCCGTAGTTGAAGCTAGCCGTTTGCTCCCACCCGAGCAGGTCGTTTTCGATGTTGTTGGGGGCGTAGCCCGTGCTAGCGGCCCCACCGTACGAGTAGTTGCTCACGCCCAGGGTGGCAAACTGCGAGTTGTTGGGAATGCGGTTGTTGCCCGTCACGCCCCAACTCGCCCGAAACTTCAGGTCGGAGAGGGCCGTTACGCCCGCCATAAATTCTTCGCCCGACACCCGCCAGCCCGCCGAAACGGCCGGAAAATAACCCCAGGGCCGACCACTGCCGAATTTCGAGGATCCATCCCGGCGCAGGCTGGCCGAGAGCAGATACTTCTGCTTGTAATCGTACTGCAGCCGGGCGAAATAGGAGAGCAAGGCTTCCTGGCCGGAGCTGATATTGTTCTGGTTGGTGGTCGAGTTCGAGCGGTCAAACAGGTAGGTGAGGTCGTTGGGCAGCTGGGTGTTTTGCTGCTGCGAGTTGTCGAAGCGGGTGCGCTCCACCGAATAGCCCAGAATAGCATTCAGGTTATGGTCGCCGAACGAGCGGGTGTAGTTCAACACGCTCTGAAAGAGGTAGCGCGTGTTAAACGATTGATAGTAGCGCGAGCGGCTCAGGGCACCCTCGTTGGCGGCGGTGGCCCAGTCGCGGCTGGTATTGGTGGGGAAGAATTGCTGGTCCTGGAAATACCCGTTGTCCAACGCCCCAAGTAGTTGCAGCTGCAGCCCTTTATAAATATCAAAATTCAAACCCATGTTGGCATTGAGACGGGTACGAGTGCCCCGGACCTGGCTGCGCTCCATCACGGCGATGGGGCTGATGTAGCGGCCCGAATATTCGTAGGGCCCGTACGGCTGCGCGCCCACGTAGATACCGGCTTCCTTGGGCGCTACCGGCGGCATTTGCGCGGCATTGGCGGCTTGCGCATCATCTCCATCTACTCGGCCCAAACTCGACCATTCCATGCTCGGGGCCAAGGTCAGGGTCAGCTTGATGCCTTTGCGAACCTGAGCATCAAAGTTGGCCCGCATCGTGGCCCGCTTCAGGTTGGTGCCCAGCACGATGCCGTTCTGATCGAGGTACGACCCGTTGACGTTGTAGTTAACCTTATCGGTGCCGCCAGAAATGCCCACCGTGTATTGCTGCATCACCGCCTGGCGAAACAGGGCATCCTGCCAGTCGATATAAGCCAGGCTGTCTTGGCCGTACGCCCATTTTGGATCGTGGGTGTAGCGAAGTACATTCGCCGGGGTTACCGCTACCGTCCCGTTGCGGCTCAACCGCTGCAGGCGCACTTCCCGGGAGTCTTCGGGGCGGTTGAGCGCAGTGTTCTGACGAACCCATTCTTCATCGATGCCGTCTTTGCGCATCTGAATCCACTCCTCGGCCGACTGCACATCCAGTTTGCTTTCCACGTTCTGAATACCCGTGAAGCCCGAGAACTGCAACTTGGGGGCTCCTTTCTTGCCGCGCTTGGTGGTGACGAGCACCACCCCGTTCGAGCCGCGCGACCCGTAGATAGCGGCCGAGGCGGCATCTTTCAGCACTTCGATATTGGCGACATCGGTCGGGTTGATGCCGCGCAGATTATCTACTGGTACGCCGTCCACCACGTAGAGTGGCTCGTTGGAGGCAGTGATGGAGGCCGCACCGCGCACTCGGATTTGCAGGTCGGCCCCCGGCTCGCCTGTGGGCGTTTGCACTTCCACGCCGGGCATCTGGCCAACCAGTGCGTTTTCAATGCGGTTAACCGGCCGCTCCTCGATTTCTTTGGCCGTAATACCCGTAATGGCTCCCGTTACGTTGCCTGCTTTTTGGGTGCCGTACCCGACGACCACCACCTCGTCGAGGGCTTTGTTGTCTTCCTGCAACGTGATATTGAGCGCCGTCTGCTTGCCCACGGTTACTTCCTGACTTACGTACCCAACAAAGGAAAATGCCAGCGTTGCACCCTCGGGCACTTCCAGGGTGAAGTTGCCCTCCCCATCGGTGGACGTGCCCGTAGTAGTACCTTTCACTACCACGGTCACCCCTGGGAGTCCCGCGCCGCCGGCCATCGTAACCCGCCCCGCTATCGGCGTTGTTTTACTGGGCAGCGCACCGCTGGGCTTAGTTTCCACGATTACGTAATAGTCCGAACGCAGCTTCTGATAGCGTAGTCCCACCTGCTGCAAGGCGCTGCTTAGCTGTTCTTCCAAGCTGCCAGACTCGTTTTGCGGCACCGCACTCTTGTTGCGTACCAAGTCTGTTTTGTAGACGATGGTGGTGTTGTACTGCTTTTCCCACTGCCCGAGCAGCTCCTTGAGTGGAACGGCACGTTTGGCAACTTGGCGCTGTTGTTGGGGCGTTTGCGCAGAGGCCAGCAGTTGGGCATAGGCGCCGGCCGCCGGCGTGTGCAACAGCAGCAGGCCGGCCGCTACGGTTGCATGACGAGCCAAGGGCCCAGAAAAGGGAGTATGCAGTCGGTTCATAAAATATAGTGGGAAAGGAGTGGGAACCTTAGAGAGGCGAAAGCACTATGCGTCCGGGCTGGCGCTCGATTTTCAGGGGGAAGGAAGCTTCCAGGGCTTGGCAGAGCAGGTCTAAATCGCCCACGGGCACGGTGCCGGTGATGGTTTGCCGGTTCAGGGCCGGGTCCTGCACCACGACTTCTACCCCGTAGGTATCGCGCAGTTGCGTGGCCAACTCGGCAATGGGCGTATCGTCGAGCACTAGCTTGTTGTTGGTGAAAGCGGCGTAAGCTGGGGCCTGCACGGTCTCGTGGGTTACCTGCTTGGGTTTGGCATCGGTGGTTTGCAGCAACTCCCCCGGCTTGAGGATGACATCTGCCTGACGCTGGTCATTGAAGTCAACCCGGACCTTACCCGAGAGCAGCACTACGCGCTGCTGCGCATGCCGCCGGTAGACCGTGAATTTGGTGCCGAGCACTTCCACGTTGAAGTTGCCGGTGGTATGCACGCGGAACCGCTGGTGGTTGGGTTGGTGCTTGACCGAAAAGTACGCTTCACCGTCAAGCCATACCTCACGGGGAGTAGTGGCGTTCCAAACTGCGGCGTGGCGCAGCGTAGAGTTGGCATTCAAGGTTACCGTGGAGCCGTCGGGCAACTGCACCTCGCGCGTCTGGCCATAACGGGTAGCGTACCGCACGGGAGCGGAACTACTTGCTGGCCGGGTGGTCGTCGCCAAGCCATTTTCTGACTGGACCCGCTGCAGGTAGAGCGTGCCTCCTAGGCTGGCGGCAACGCCTACCATCGCGGCCGCGACGGCCCAGCCGCGCCAAGCGAAAGTAGCTGGGTGCTCTTCTACTGGGGGCACGTCCCAGCCTAAGCGGCGCTGCAAGTCGGCTTCCATACCGGCGTAATCTAACGTGCTTGGTTGCGCCGGTTGGTCGCTCGCCTCTAGCGAAGCTTGGTGCAAACTCATCCAGTGCCGGGCCAGAAGTTCATTCGCCGGATCTTTCAGCCAGGCCCGTACGGCCTTGGCTTCTTCCAGCGACGATTCATTCCGCACGTAGCGCATACACGCTTCAAAGTCTATTTCTGCCATAACAAGTTTTCAGCGCAAGGCTTCTCTGCCTAGTAAAAGCCAGCAAGGCGCTTCTACCCTGAAGCCACCCGAAACTTTTTTTTGCGTGCTGCTTGTCGTTCTTGTTTCAGCCAACCGTCATCAATCTATTTTGCCCCCGATGACAGCCAGGCGGCTACAGGAATCTTGCAGAAATAGAGATAAACGCCGCCAGGGTCACCTTATCCTAAAGGGCCGCTGTTTCGCTTCTTTTCGGCTAATAGACTTAAGTCGCGTGCTGATTACAGTGGGGCCATCCAGCAACTCCCGTACTGGCACATCGCAACTCCGGCTACTGGCACTTACTGCTTAGCTGCTCTAAAGGAAGTTAGTGGCTAAACTTTTTTGCGGTAGCAGGATGGCACAGGATAGTAAGTACTTACTACCGTGAGTAGCTTTAAAAACCGCTCCCACTTTTGCTTGTTTTTCCTTTGAAAATCTGCCGTGAATTTTCTGATGTAGCCTGCTTAGCGCAGCTACGCGCAAGCGAGCCACAGGCATTTACTGACCTGTTCGCCTTGTATGCCCGGGGGCTAGGCCAGTTTGTGCACGGCTATTTGAAGTCGGCGGCGGATGCCGAGGAAGTGGTGCAGGATTGTTTTTTGAAGGTATGGGAGCGGCGGCACGAGTTCGACGAAGGCATCGTGTTCAAAACCTATCTGTATACCTGCGCCTACCACGCGGTGCTCAAGCAGCTCCGTCGCCAGCGCACGTGGGTGTTTGAGGATTGCCATCAGGAACTACTTGTCACCGATGACTCGTCCACGCAGCAGATGGAATACGCCGAATTAGAAGAGCTGTATCAGGTGGCCCTAGCGCAGCTACCGCCCAAGCGCCGGCAGGTGTTTGCTCTGAGCCGGCAGGCAGGCCTCTCTTATGCTGGCATTGCCCAGGAGCTCAATATTTCCGTCAAGAGCGTGGAAACCCAAATGACCCTCGCCCTCAAATTTCTGCGCACCTACTTCCGAGCCCACGGCACGACCATTACGATAATACTCCTTTTGCTGCAAGTGTGAATTTCTACCGCTGAGCAGCGTAAGCCAAGACCAGCGGATACCCTCGGCAATTGATTGGCTTGCGTATTTCGAGCTTAGCCATGCGCGGCCGCTGACCGGCCATTTAAAGTGTACCGTTTCTACTACCAGCCGTTGATTTAGCCAGGGCGGCAAGCTAGCCTGCTAGGCAGCAAGAACACCCGTACGCTTTGCTCCTGCTTGACGCTATGCTTACTACAACCCTTTCATACGATATGACGATATGTTGCTTTTAAGAGGCGCCACCTCTATTTTGTTGTATTTCAATCGAGTGGAACTGTTGCATAACTCCTGCTGCTAACAGCAGGAGCCGATGGTAATCTAAGCAGTCGGAAAAGCTTGTATTTGCCACTTCTTATCACGTAGTAGGAAGCTAAGCAATTAGGCTTCTAATTGTCTGATGAGCTCTGCAACAGCCACACCTGTTGCTAGAATGTCACCAGCATTTCCCCACTATTAGCTGCTCTTCGTTAAAAGTTACATTTTAAGGAGGAAGGGTGTAAGAAGATGGACTGGCCACCCTGGCTTTCTGAGATCAACAAAACCAGGAAGCAAATGGGGGTAACAGAATTACTCTCCCTTAGCTTGGAACGGACGCCTGTCCCGCTTCATAGCCTTATTGTAGGCCATCGAGCACCATACACTGCTCAGGCCGGGAGGAAGGCGCTTTGTTCCCCAGAATACGTGAGGGTGAGCTGGTGCATGGCCCGGGTGCAGGCCACGTAGAGCATGCTCTTGTCCACCTCCGTTTGGTACGTGCGCGCAGAGACAAACGGTACCACTACTGCATCAAACTCCAGGCCCTTGGCCAAGTGAGCGGTGGTAATGATAACGCCTTCCTTGAACGTGGTGGACTCCTCCGTGAGCAAATACACGCCGGGGGCCTGCAGGGCCTCGTACGCCTGCTTGGCCTGCCGCAGCGTCTTGCAGATAACCCCCAAAGAATGGTGACCGGAGCCGGGAAAGTCCGCCAGCATCTGCCGAAGGGCCTGCAATTCCTCGTCCCGGGTGCTGAAGCGGGCCACGGTGGGCGCGGGGCCGTGCCGTTCCAGTGGGAGGATGTTGGGATTGGGCGTAATGCGCTGGGCGAAGGTTGTAATTTCGATGGTGGAGCGGTAGCTGCGGTAAAGCCGGACCACATCGGCCTGCGGAAAAACCCGTTCGATGGTTTCGGCCGAGGACGCGCTGTACGGGTTTACCGTCTGGCTCACGTCGCCGAGAATGGTTTTGCGGCAGTGGAACAGGCGCGAGAGCACAGCGTACTGTACGGGCGTGTAATCCTGCATTTCGTCGATCAGCAGGTGCTTGACGTGGTCGTAGCCGGGCAGGCCTTCCAGGCGGATGCGCAGGTAAAGCAAAGCAAACACGTCGGCATATTCTAGGGGCTGGCCAGGGTGGAGCTTGAGCAGTTCGGGCCGGCCGATCCAGCGGTAAAAGTCCCGGTAGAGGTCCGCCACGTTGTGCAGCCGGAACATGCGGGGTAGGGCTTCCCCAATCGTGCCTTTTTCCGGGCCCGTGAGCTTGCGGCCGGCGGCGTCGCGCACGAAGGCCCGCACGTCGTTGGCTACCAGCGCAAACCGTTTCAGCAGCGGCACCCGGTGGTAGGTCCGAAACTTCTGCTGGATGAAGGCGGCGGGCACCACGGTCCGGCCCACCCGCAGTTCGGTCACGGTGAAGTAGGTATTCTCGATGTGAAGCAGGTACTGATTTAGCTGACTCAGGAACTCAAACGACGATTTGAACCGAATGCGCTCGATAAATGCCGCGTCGTGTTGCTCCAGCAGGGCTGTTACCTGCTCAAAAAACGTCTGGAACTGGTACCGGCCTTCGAGCAAGTCGGCCGCCAGTTCTTCCATGCCCATTTCCGGCAGGTGCTCTTCGCCGAGCTCGGGCAGCACGTTGGAAATATAGTCGGCAAAGACCTTGTTGGGGGAGATGATGAGAATGTCCTTGGCGGCAATGGTTTCGCGGTAGCGGTAGAGCAAAAAGGCAATGCGGTGCAGGGCAATGGAGGTTTTGCCCGAGCCGGCGACGCCTTGAATCACCATCACCGTGGCCTCCTCGTTGCGGATTACCGCATTCTGGTCGCGCTGGATGGTGGCGACGATGTTCTTCATCTTATCGTCGGAGGACTTGGCCAGCTCCTGCTGCAACACGTCGTCGTGGATGTTCACGTCGCTGTCGAGCAGGAATTCCAGGCGGCCGTCGCGGATTTTGTACTGCCGCTTTAGCTCGATGCGGCCGTACACCGTACCCGACGGGGTGGCGTAGGAGGCGTCGCCCAGCTCGAAATCGTAGAACAAAGAGGAAACAGGCGCGCGCCAGTCGTAGATGACGTTCTGGCGCTGTTGCTCATCGAAAAAGGAATGCACCCCAATGTAGACCGGCACGGCGGCTTGGTTCGGCGTCCCGAAATCGAGGCGGCCGAAGTAGGGGGACTGCACCAGCTTGAGCAACCGGCGCTTGCGGGCCACGGCTCCTTCCCCAGTCAGGGCCATGCGGTTGATGGACTGGTCAGCGGCCACCATATCGGCCTCGTCCATGCCAGACTGGTGCTCGTGGATGTACTCTTTCTTCTGCCGCAGTTCGGTGGAGTGCTGCCGGACGGCGTCATCCACCCGGCGCACGGCCAGCGTCAGCTTCTCCTTGATTTCTTCCAGGTATTCTTTCTCTGCTTGCTCGGTGGTGTTTATCACGGGCTGCTCTTGGTAAACGAACCGCAAAGGTGACGGCAAATTCTGGGCTACTGAAGCGTTCTAGGTAGTTTATTCCGTGTGGGGCCTCGGCTGGATACTCAGGTGGATGTTTCACGGTTCATCCCTCAGCAGGAGCTTCTCGTCGTAGCACTTAGGCAGGGTGGTCTACAGGCTCAATGCCCCATTGGCTTAGGTGCTTAACAGGACCGGGGTGGCTTGATTCTTGGGGCCTCTGTATCAGCCTTTAGCTACCTTAAAAAGCACCTAAAGACATAGTCCAACAAGTCATAGTGGCTATTGCAGAATTCGCTAACGGTAAGGCTTAAGTAGGCCGACGAAGCGAGCAGGGCTGAAAAGGAGGCTCCACACGCTTTATAGAGCACTCGAAGTAGGCGGGGATGCGTCTTGAAGAGTTCTGCAACAGCCACAATAGTGGCTGTTGCAGAACTCGTAATAGGTGCTCTGATGAAGGGGGCCCTTCGACCGCTCGCTTTCGCCGTAGGGTTAGCGTTCTGCCCCAGCCACGAGGGTTTCTAGATGGCTCGCCTACTTATGCCCAAGCCAAGCCCCTACCGGTTCTTTTCATTATCTCGAAAGGGAGGAATACCCAGGTAGTGAAGGTAGCGGTAAATCGTGGCCCGGCCCACGCCGAGCAGGCGACTGATCTGCGCCACCGTTTTGTTTTTCTTTACATACAAAGTTTTGGCCGCCTGCGCTTTGGAGAGAGCCTCCACGGTCAAGCCTTTGGGCCGGCCCGGCGCCGACGCACCTGGGCCGCCCGCCCGGGTGCGGGGCCGCTCCCGCTCTAATTCAGCCAGCACGGCCACCAGCGTAAAGAGCCCCTGCCCGGCCGGGGTGGTTGTGTCCAGCTGGTCCTGCAGGCTGACGAAGTGCACGCCGTGCTGCGCCAAGCCGTGCAGCAGTGCTAGCACGTCTTTGAGCGAGCGTGCCAGCCGGTCGAGCTTCCAGACGACGAGCGTATCGCCCGCGTGTAATTGCGTTAGCAGTTGCCGCAGCGCGGGGCGCTCTTTGCCAGCGGCCGCTTCTTCCTCGACAAGGCAGGCGCAGCCGTAAGCACGCAAGGCCTCCACCTGCTGGGCCAGGGGGTGGTCGGGGGTCGTCTGCCGGGCATAACCGTACACCATGTGAGAAACTCAAAAAAGGAAACTGCTTGGCTCAAGCGAGGCGCTGAGCCCATTGCTCGCCCGCTGTTAGCGTATTGGGTCCAGCCCGGCTCCGGGTAGGATGCTTCTTCTGGTTGTTGTGAGCGCCGGCCCTAGCTGTGCAGGAGGCGATGCTTTTGCGCCTTGTACTCGCTGAAGGGTATCAGCTCGGACTCCGGCTCGGGCCGCTCCCCTCGAGAAGTGGCTACCGAAGGGGCGAGCTGACCCGTGCGCGCAAAGCGCCGACAGAAGCCCAATAGCAGCCCGAGCAACAAAAACAATACTACGTAACAGTCGGTTCCGGCAAGCGTGCCGAGTAAGAATAGGGTCGCCATCATAGGGAGAGATAAACGGTACGCGTAGCAATTAGCACGATAGGCTGGGGGTTTCTTCTCAACAGAACTGCACCTGGCGGCCTGCTACTCGCTCGCGGGCGCGCAGCTTGTGCGCCCCCTCCCCTGCTGCTAACGCCACGTGTCAGGCCAGCAAGAAACCGGTGAAGTGCGCGACCCCTATCCGGGCAGCCGCTGCCCGGATAGGGGTCGGCGACTAGGGCGCCAGCCAGGGCTTT